>JAQYVL010000308.1 GCA_030145525.1 Desulfobacterales bacterium | reverse complement strand
AGGTCAGATGGACTGTTTTAATAAACCACCCGCATTGCGGGTGGTTTTTTTTGCTGCCAAAGCCTACTTGACTTGAAATTGAAAAGTCTCTATGAATTGAAGTTCCTGTACCGGAATGGATATCGGACCGGGATGCTCCGGATAGAAAATGTGCTGAAAAAGAAAATACGAAAATGAAGCGTAAAGTTGAAAATCTCATAAACAATGCGTTAGAAAAAGCATACAAAAACGGGGACCTGCTCTCTTCGAATTTTCCGGAAACAGAAGTTGAGGAACCAAAAATTGGATCCCAGGGAGACCTTTCCACAAACATTGCCATGAAAATGGCTAAAATTCAGAAAATGTCTCCCCGTAAAATTGCCGAGGCAATCCTTTCAAATGTTGAAAATCCGGATAATATTGTTGCCAAAATGGAAATCGCAGGGCCCGGATTCATTAATTTCTTCATCAACACCCTGGCCTGGCATCCTTTTTTAAAAAAGATCCACGATGAGGATACCGGATATGGGGCATCAAACATCGGCCAGGGCAGAAGGATTCAGGTCGAATTTGTAAGCGCCAATCCCACAGGCCCGCTTCATGTGGGCCATGGCCGTGGTGCCGCTGTAGGTGACGCTGTCGCAAACATCCTCGCCTATTGCGGATATGATGTTCAGAGGGAATATTATGTCAATGATTCGGGCCGTCAGATCAGAACCCTGGGACTCTCCGTGTTTCTGCGCTACAGGGAGCTTTTTGATCAAAACATTATCTTTCCGGACGATTGCTATCAGGGTGAATATATAAAAGATCTGGCTGAAACGATAAAAGCTGAAAACGGCCGAAAACTTCTTGAAAAAGATGAGGAACAGGCAGTTGAATTCTGTGCCCGATTCGCCGCTTCCACCATTTTAAAAGGAATTGAAACGGATTTAGCCGATTTTGGAATTTCATTTGACAGATGGTACAATGAGCAAAGTCTTTTTGATTCGGGTAGGGTGGATACGATTATCCGGGAATTGAAGGATAAGGGAATCATTTATGAAAAAGACGGCGCAAACTGGTTCAGAACAACAGATTACGGGGATGAAAAGGACAGGGTGGTCATTCGCGAAAACGGCCTTACAACCTATTTTGCCTCAGACATCGCCTATCATAAAGAAAAATTCGAGCGCGGTTTTACGCGGGTAATAGATGTCTGGGGGGCGGATCATCACGGATATATCCCCCGGATAACCGCTTCTGTACAGGCTGCCGGATATGACAAGAACCAGTTTAACGTTATCCTGATACAGCTTGTGAATCTTTTAAGAGGCGGTAAACCGGCCTCCATGTCAACACGATCGGGTGAATTTGTGACCTTGAAGAATGTTGTGGACGAAGTCGGACGTGATGCAGCCAGGTTCATTTTCCTGACCCGGCATTATGAAAGTCCGCTTGATTTTGATCTGGAGCTTGCGCGGAAACAGACCAATGAAAACCCGGTTTATTATGTGCAGTATGTTCATGCACGTATATCGAGCATTTTAAAAAAAGGTAAGAAAGAAAAAGGGATAACCCATGTGAGCTGGAATGAAAAAGCCCTTTCCGGATTAACGGAGCCGGAAGAGATTCAGATAATCCGGCAGCTTATCGGATATCCTGAAACCGTGAAAGCCAGCGCTGAATTAATGGAGCCGCACCGGATCACCTATTTCCTGATGAATCTTGCATCCTCTTTTCACTCTTATTACAATAAGCATAAAGTACTAACAGATGACCCGGACCTGACTGAAGCAAGACTCTACCTCGTTTTGGCAGTTAAAAAAATTATCCGGAACGGCTTAACGCTCCTTGGTGTATCAGCACCCGATAAAATGTGACCTTTATGCCATGAAAAAAAACAAGGCAAAATCAAATCAATCTTCAGACCGGGATCAGGTGTTAATTGAACTCACAAAAAAACATTCGGCCATATGGCTTGTAATATTCTGTTTTGTTTCCGCATGGATCTTCCTGCTGGGTATCCTTGTGGGAAGAGGAACGGCGCCGGTAAAATTTGACATTAATGCCCTTCAAAAAGAACTTTCAGAGCTGCGCCACGCTATCCTCAAAAAAGAAAAAAGGCTGATAAAAACAGATACGGATTATCTTTCCGGAAAAACCGATTTTGACTTTCACGAAGCATTTAAAGGATCAAAGCCGGATACAGATCCGCAATTTACAAAAAAAATTCCGGCGGCGGCCTCTGAAAAGTCCATGCATGCCAACGAAAAGAAAAGCATTCCGACTAAAAAACAAAGTGTTAAAATTGTAAAAAAATCAGACAAAAGAGAAAGTACGTCAAAAAAGAATACGGGAGTTGCCGACAAAATGCTGACCATCCAGGTCGCTTCCCTGCGAGATCCGAAAATCGCGGATCAAATGGTTAGCTCTTTGAAGAAGAGAGGATATCCGGCATACAGAACCCTTGGCATTATATCTGAAAATAATGTCTGGTACAGGGTTCGGGCAGGCTATTTTAAAAACAGGGAAGATTCACGGAAAATGCTGAGCGAACTGAAAAAAAAACATAAAGGAGCAATCATAGTAAACCGATAACATTCGTTTTAAAACGAACCGCAATCAAAATGTATTCCGTTATGCTGCTTAGAAAGCAGGATTCGTTTTTACTGCCGACATACCCGGTTTGGGAGTTTTTTATGACAATAACAAAAGATGAAATTATCCACGTGGCAAACCTGGCACGGCTTGAAATCAATGAAGCCTCTCTGGACAAATTTGCCGATCAGATAGATGAAATACTTGAATATATTAACACCCTGAATCAGGTTGACACCTCAAAGGTCCAGGGGACCTCCCACGCAATCGCCCTGACAAACTCATTTCGGGAAGACCGCGTAAAAGAGCATCTGGAAAACAGCCAGGCACTTTCCAATGCGCCTGAAAAAGAGGATGGCGCTTTTGTGGTGCCAAAAATCGTCGGGCGATAAAGGAGGCTCTGAAATGAAACTGCATGAACTGACAATCCATGAGGCGCATGAGCTGCTCAAACAAAAAAAAATATCCTCAAGTGAGCTTACAAAAGCGGTTCTTGATCAGATTGAAGCGGTTGACGAAAAAGTCGGCGCCTATATCTCCATATTTGAAGAAAATGCCATGAAACAGGCCGGGGAAGCGGACAAAGCGATTTCAAGAGGTGAAATTCAGCCCCTAACCGGCATTCCCATGGCTATCAAAGACCTGATCTGCACCAAAGGGCTTCGCACGACCTGTGCTTCTAAAATTCTTGAAAATTTTATTCCTCCCTATGACGCAACCGTTATGAAAAAGCTGAATAAGGCCGGTGCGGTCACCGTGGGAAAAGTCAATATGGATGAATTTGCCATGGGCTCATCCACTGAAAATTCCGGTCTGAAACTGACTTGCAATCCATGGGATCTTGCAAGGATACCCGGCGGTTCAAGCGGAGGTTCCGCCGCGTCGGTTGCAGCAGATATGTGCATAGGATCGCTGGGTTCCGATACAGGAGGATCCATCAGGCAGCCCGCGTCCCATTGTGGAGTTGTCGGCATGAAACCCACATACGGGAGGGTATCCCGCTACGGGCTTGTTGCCTTTGCTTCATCTCTTGACCAAATCGGACCACTGGCAAAGGATGTTACGGATGGCGCGCTGATTTTGAATACAATTTCAGGTTATGATCCGTCTGATTCCACATCCGTACCCGAAGATGTTCCTGATTTTACGGCTTTTCTCAAAAAGGACCTGAAGGGTATAACTGTTGGACTTCCAAAGGAATATCACAGCTCTGAAGGCTTACACCCTGATGTTGCCGCATCCATTAAAAATGCCGTAAACACCATTCAGAGTCTTGGTGCGGAGCTTGTTGAGATATCACTTCCCCATACCCGATATGCCGTGGCCGCATACTATGTAATTGCTCCATGTGAAGCCAGCTCCAACCTTGCAAGATATGACGGTGTAAGATACGGATTCAGAGACAAGGATTCAAATGACCTTATCCAGATGTACCGAAACGCCAAGTCCAAGGGTTTCGGCACGGAAGTGCAGCGCCGGATTATCCTGGGCACCTATGCGCTTTCTGCCGGATACTATGATGCCTATTACGGCAAAGCATCTCAGGTAAGAACCCTGATTATGGAAGATTTTAAAAACGCCTTCCAAACCTGTGATGTGCTTCTCTCTCCGGTAACCCCGAGCCCTGCTTTTAAGATCGGAGAAAATGCTGATGATCCACTGACCATGTATCTTTCGGACATTTTTACCCTGTCCGCAAACCTTGCGGGCATCCCGGGCATCTCTGTGCCGTGCGGCTTTTCGGAAAACGGGCTTCCCATAGGGCTTCAGCTCATGGGCAGACATTTTAACGAGGAAATGCTGATCAAGGTTGCTTATAATTTTGAACAGGCAACTGATTTTCATAAAAAGAAACCGAATCTGTAATAAGCGAATAAACATTTTTACAAATCAAAAAAAAAAATGATAGCATCCATCTCAAAAACAGGAATATGGGTTACGTTCAAGGAAGAGACGAAAAGGTACCCTGAGTCATATATTTAACATTTCGAGGATTAGCTTTTTGGCTCTGACGATGAAATCGGGCCATATAGCATTTTTGAGATGAATTCTAAAAAGAAAGTTGTTCTTATGAGTATTATTCCCCAGGGAGAAGATTTACGCAACGCGGTGAAATGGATATCAGAAGAACGGGAAAGACGCCCTAATGAAAAAATAAACACCCTTATAGATGAGGCTTGTCTCCGTTTTGACCTGCAGCCCAATGATGGAGAGTTTTTAATACGCTTTTATCAAAAGGAAAGCGCAACATAAAAGCACAAAGCGGACGGCATCATGTCCAGAATAAAAATACTTCCCGAGATTCTATCCAATAAAATTGCGGCAGGAGAGGTTGTCGAACGGCCGGCCTCTGTTGTCAAAGAACTTCTTGAAAACTCCATAGATGCCGGCAGTACCAGAATCATTATTGATATTGAAAACGGAGGTCGCTCTCTGATCCGTATCTCCGATAATGGCTCAGGAATGAACCACGATGATGCTCTTCTTTCTATCGAACGATATGCAACAAGCAAAATTCATAACGACACCGATCTTTTTTCGATAAGGACCCTGGGATTCAGGGGTGAAGCCCTTCCAAGCATTGCTTCGGTATCCCGCTTTTCCATGATCACAAGGGACAGGGATTCAGAGACCGGCACTCATATTCTGGCGGACGGGGGACGAATCAGGAATGTCTCTGAAGCCGGCACACCCATCGGTACCATGATCGAGGTGAAGCAACTGTTCTTCAATACCCCTGCCAGAAGAAAATTCCTGAAGTCTACAAACACCGAAATGGGGCACATTGCTGAAACCATATCCGGTGTTGCCCTGGGAAGACCGGAAATCGGATTTCAACTCGTACATAATGGAAAAAAAATAAAAAACTGGCCCCTTGCAAAGGATCCATTTGACCGGGTTTCAGCTGTTTTTGGTCAGGACATTCGCTCCGACCTTCATGAAATTGAACTGAAAACAGAAGATGCTTCCGTTTTCGGATGGATTTCCTCCCCATCTCTTACACGAAGCTCTTCCCAAAAAATCTACCTGTATGTAAACGGACGTTTTATCAGGGATCGCGGCCTGCAGCACGCTTTATTCGAGGGATACCGGGGCAGATTGATGAAAGGACGATTTCCCGTGGCTGTACTTTTTATTCAGGTACCGTATGAACAGCTCGATGTAAATGTTCATCCTACAAAACATGAAGTTCGGTTTACAGGATACCGAAAGGTATACGAAACCTTAAAGGCTTCTGTGTTTAAAGCCTGGGATAGAATTGATCATCCTAAAAAGCGGTCGTATGCTTCTGAAAAAGGGGTTCCGGGGAGAGCTACGAAAGCCGCTTCGAATTTTTCCTCTGATTTGTCATCCAAAAAACATTATGAAGAAAAAGAGATACCGTTTCAGCAGAGATATCATAAAGCGTCTTTTGAAATCATACGGCCTTCTGAAAAAAATGAAACGATTTCTGAAACCATACACGAATACCACGGGACCGAAAAAGACAAAGCCATAAAACCTCACAAATCAGAAGAAAATGGTTTTAAAAGCAAATCGTTTTTTACATCAATAAACGTCATAGGGCAGCTTCACAATACTTATATCATTTGTGAATCAGAAAATGGAATGGTTATGATTGATCAGCATGCCGCCCACGAACGGATTCTTTTTGAGCAGTTGAAAAAAAAGTCCTTACGGAACAGCTCTCCGGCCCAAAAATTACTCATCCCCGAGACCATCGATCTTGGCTATAAAGAAACAGCGATACTTGAAAAACTGATTCCGGGCCTGGCCGAATTCGGTCTTGAAATCGAACCGTTCGGAGGATGTACCTTTGCAATCAAGTCAGCACCGGATATTATTTCCGACAGGGAAATAAAACCGCTGATTCTGGAAATAATAGACAAAATCGGAGATATCGGATTTTCAGAGGGAATTGAGC
The DNA here is from genome assembly GCA_030145525.1 of Desulfobacterales bacterium. Lineage (GTDB taxonomy): Bacteria > Desulfobacterota > Desulfobacteria > Desulfobacterales > SURF-7 > JAQYVL01. Next base: position 7,082 of record JAQYVL010000308.1, on the reverse strand, counting down.
GAACGCTGGATAATTGCCTTATCCTGATGGCATGCCATGGCTCCATCAGGGCCGGCCAGGCGCTATCTGAACGGGAGATGAGGGCACTTATGGACCAGCTTGAGTTGTGTGAAAATACGCAGCACTGTCCCCATGGCCGTCCAATAAAGGCAAGCTGGCCATTGGCCGCTCTTGAAAAGAAGTTTAAGCGGATTGTTTAATGATCCGGGAGTAAAGCGGAAAGCAGCACAGAAAAGAAGAATATGAAAACAATCAAAATCGCCGGTATTTTTTTCACCCTTCTGTTTATGGTACTGTTTTCCATTCGCCTTAATCTGCATGAAAAGCTTTTCTCAACTTCCCGAAAAATAGAGCTTTCCGCTGAAAACCAACTACGGGAAAAAGATTCCTGGATGAACATATTTCAGAATGGCCGCAAAATCGGATATTCCCATTCTGTTTTTTCAAAAACGGGCAGGAATTACACTGTTATGGAAGACCTTTACATGCGGATCAATACTATGGGGGTTGAACAGGATTTAAAGCTGATCACAGAGGGGGTGCTCAATCCGGATCTCTCTCTCGCGACCTTTGATTTCAGCATCAGTTCCGGAAGATTCCAGTTTAAAGCCAGCGGGAAGGTAACGGAAGGTTCGATTTCCGTCAGGACTGAAGCTTCCGGCTCCACACGAACCTTTAAAATTCCGGTAAAAGAAAAACCATTCCTTGCATCAGGGATCCTTCAGGCGTTGGCGAATCATCATCCTGCTCCCGGGGATTCATTTACCTATTCTGTTTTTGATCCGGCCCAGATGTCATCTCAGCCGATTCAACTTCGGGTCGTAAAAAAAGAAGACATCTTCATCATGGGGAAAAGTGCGCCTGCTTTAAAGGTTGCAATCGTGTATCAAGGCGTTACGCAGTATTCCTGGGTTGGAGAAGATGGAGATCTGCTGAAAGAGGAAGGAGTTCTGGGTTTCCGGATTGAAAAAACCACCAAAAAAGACGCCCTGTTTGGTCTTCCGGTAAAGGCCAGCCAGGATTTGACTCAATTCGCCTCTCTTCCTTCAAATAAAAAACTTGCTGCCCCCCATGAACTGAAATTTTTAAAGGTCAGAATCGATGGGTTGGAAACCGACAAATTGTCTCTTTCCGATGGCCGACAGAAAATGGAAAATAATATTTTGACGATACAAAAAGAATCCATAGAGGGTCTTGCGGCAGATCCCGAGCGGTTTGTCAGAATAGCGGAGAAGGAAAAGGCTTTTCTTAAACCGTCTCCTTTTATCACATCCAACCATCCGGATATAAAAAGTCTTGTTGAACAGATTACAGTTAAAACCGATACTCCGTTTAAAAATGCAAGTACAATTGTTGCATGGATTGAGAAAAATATTGAAAAACGACCGGTTTTATCCATGCCGGATGCCCTTTCCGTCCTGAAAAACAAGGTTGGCGACTGCACCGAACACGCGATACTGACTGCAGCCCTCATGCGTGCTGCCGGTATCCCGTCAAGGATCGAAGCCGGGCTTGTCTACCTGAATGGTCGGTTCTATTTCCATGCCTGGAATCGAATATTTTTGGGTCGATGGATCACAGTTGATTCCGTCTTTGGTCAGATACCGGCCGATGTGACACATATCCGATTTGCTGCCGGAATGCAGGATCTTCAGAAAAACCTTATGCGGGTTATTGATAAAGTTAAGTTAACGATTGTTGAAAGTGGCTGAAATGATTGAACTAAAAAACCTTACTCGAAAATATGGTGATTTTACGGCTGTGAGCAACCTGAATCTTACGGTTCCGCCTGGAGAGATCTTCGGGTTTATCGGTCCCAATGGAGCCGGTAAGACAACTACCATAAAAATGATGGGAGGACTGATTCTTCCCACTTCCGGCAGTATAAAAATATGCGGGATCGATATGAAAACGCACCCGGAAGAAGCCAAGGTGAATATCGGTTTTATACCGGATCGCCCCTACCTGTATGAAAAATTAACCGGCATGGAGTTCATGCGGTTTATTGCAGACCTCTACAATGTCGGGGAAGAAAGCTTCCTTCCAAAAGCAGAAAAACTGTTAGCCATGTTCTCCCTGATTGACTGGACAGATGAGCTTATCGAGTCATATTCCCATGGAATGAAGCAGCGTCTTATCATGGCAGCCGCTCTTCTGCATGATCCGAAGCTTATAATCGTAGACGAACCCCTTGTCGGGCTTGACCCCGAGGGTATAAAAATGGTCAGAGGCCTTTTCAGGCAGCTTGCCGAAGGGGGCAAATCCATCTTCATGTCCACACACACGCTCAAAGTTGCGGAGGATATCTGTGACCGTATCGGAATCATTAACAAAAGCAAACTGATTGCCATCGGAACCATAGATGAATTGAGGCAAAAGGCGGAAATAGAAAAAAAAGACCTGGAAGATGTATTTCTGAAGCTGACAAGATTTTAACAACCAGTATAGAGTTTAAAAAAAACAGATTACAGATTATGGCTTTCATATTTTGCAAACAATGCAGCTTCACTTAAACAGTCTGTTATTGTTACATATCCTGTTTTTCTTATCGAGCCCTTTTGCATGAGTTTACACGATATGAAATAACATTATCCATGAGGCTATTATAATAAACTACCTGCTCCCGGATATGTATTGACAATAATCGGAATAATCGGTTATTTAAATAATCTGGCTGAACTGGTCAAACCAAATCGCAAAACATAAAGTTTCGTGCATCTTCCTGCTGTATCAGATGTCAATCATTTCAGTTTTTGAGGTTTAATTCTTTAACAGGGCGCAGTTAATTATGGAACTATTCAGCAGAGATGGAATTGATTATACGATAGAAGAGTGTTCAGTAGGCGACATCATCAACTATAACGAGATTCTTGCCATTAAAATCATTCGCGAGATCTTGAAGGAAAACTCTTCTTTTTGCCGATGTGCTCTCTGTATTGAAGATGCCTTTGCATTAACCATGAACGCCCTTCCCCCGCGATATATCCAGATAACAAGCTCTGAAAAATATATTAACAGCAAAAATTTTATTGATGAAACAGCCGTTTGGGATAGTGCGATGAAAGCCATGGAAAAGGTAAGGGAAAATCCAAACCATTAAAAACTGATGGCTTCGTAAAAAGTCCAATTTCTGTGTTGCGCTTCATCCCTCGTCGATACTGTTAAGCGAAGCGCAACGGTAGCCGAAGGCGTGAGCAGACTAATAATGAAAGCTACATATTCACCTTGTCTCTACCCTTAAGCTTTAAAATTTTACGCGTTTCATCCGGTGTGGCCGGTTCATAACCAAACTCTCCGGCTATACGCACCATCTTTTCCACCAGTTCGGCATTTGACTTTGCCATTTCACCTTGTCCAAGCCAGAGGTTATCCTCAAGCCCGACACGAGCCCCTCCCCCGAGAAGCATCGACATGGTCCCTAAGGCGAACTCATTGCGACCCGCCGCGATGGTGGAAAATATATAATTGCCTTTATAAAGCCCATCTGCTGTCTGTTTCATGTGGAGAAGATGTGGAATGGTTGCCTTGATACCGCCCAGAATCCCCATGACAAACTGAATATAAACCGGCTCATCGATCACCCCTTTCTTGAAAAAGTAATGCAGATTGTGGAGATGACCGACATCATATGCTTCCAGCTCCGGTTTGGTGCCGCTTTCGCGCATGACCTGAAACACACGCTCCATATCACTGAATGTATTTTGAAAAATGAAACTTTTTGATCCTTCAAGATATGCAGGCTCCCAATCATGTTTCCACTCTTTGATTTTTTCCATCACCGGAAAAAGCGCAAAATTCATAGAGCCAAGGTTGCAGGAAGCCATTTCAGGCTTGAATTCGGGGATCGATGCAATCCGTTCATCCACCGTCATATTCATACCGCCGCCTGTGGTAATACAGATGACCGCATCACACCTGGAATGAATCGTGGAAACAATCTCCCCCATAATTTCAAGATTACCGGTGGGCATGCCGCTTTCAGGATCACGGGCATGAACGTGAACCGTCGAGGCACCCGCATTGACTGCATCGATTGCCTGCCTCGCAATATCCCCTGGTTTGATCGGAAGATAAGGCGCCATCGTAGGCGTATGAATAGCGCCGGTCACAGCACAGTTCAAAATGAATTTTTTCATAAAAACACTTCTCCCATTAGAACCGGTATAAAAACTTTCAGTCGGGTGTCAGGTCACGGCGGGACGAGGAGTTCAACCACCTTTCCGGAAGGCGGGATCTTTTACAAGTATATAAAGATATTTCGAAAATTGTACCCCTCTTTCCAGCGTTCACATACAGTTATGGACAGGGCATAAAAAGCCATTACCAAGGGTAAATCATAAACCCGATAAATTTTTTAGCGGAACGGCTCTGCCCATCCGCATTAAACTTGTTATGTGCACCTTAATCTTCTCTTTTTTCCAGGGTTTTTTTAATATCCTTCAGATCTTTTAGTACCGTTTTGGTGGTTATGCTATTTTTATATGCCATCAGAATCAATTTTACAGAAACCAAAAACACACCTGCTTCCAATAATAAATCGTGAGTGAAGCCTTTAGCAACCAGTGCCAACATAAAAAGTATAAAAGTAATCGCAATAACAGCTAACGAGCCGACATCAAAATATTCACTCATTTTCACTCTTCTTTTACACATAACAAACAGACTCGGTCCAAGTGAAGATTTAATCAAAAATGCGTTCTATTACACCATTGCAACCGGCCTTACCCAACCAGCTGAGGCTGCTTTTATCTTGACCGGAAAACAGGCCACTTTGAAACCATATGATTTTGGTATTTTGTCCAGATTGGTCAACTTCTCCATATGACAGTATCCTTTTTCGATACCTGCGAAATGGGCTTCCCAAATCACGGAAGGATCGCCGGTTTCCTGAAATTCCTTTGCAAGAAAGGGCAGAGGCCGATCCCAGGACCATGCATCGATTCCAACGATCTTGACACCGCGCTCCAGCAGATAGAGTGTTGATTCCCGTGTCATTCCCGCACCTTTTATAAGATATTCAGGCTTGCCCCAGAACTCATCAGCACCGGTCCGGACCAATACGATGTCAAGCGGTTTAATGATGTAGCCAATCTTTTTTAAACATTCTTCCACATCATTTGCGGAAATTCGTTCCCCATCTTTCTTGTGACTGAAATCCAGTACAACTCCATCCTGAAAGCACCATTCCAGGGGGACCTCATCAATTGTAATGGCTGCATCTCCCCGGTCCATTGTCGGGTGATAGTGATAGGGTGCGTCCATATGGGTCCCTGAATGGGTTGTCAGCTGCATAAATTCCACTGCCCAGCCAAGACTTTTCGGGAGCTGCTGCTTTTTTAAACCCGGAAAAAATTCTTCCATCTGGTCGGCCCCTTCCCGATGTCCCATGTAATCGATTTTTGGAATCATCATTTCAGGATCACTGGGAAGACCTGCTTCAATTTTTACGGAAAGGTCAATATATTGTATTGCCATATTGTTTCCCGAAACGTTCTGCCTGTTGCTTGAATCAACCGGAAATCAATGTTGACATTCTGTCTGTAATTTCACCGAACACCTTTGTTACAGCCGAATCAGCATGCTTTTCCTGGAAAGAGATCCCGGCGTCCCCGCAGGATACCATTCCCCTGTCAAAAGGAATCCTTCCAAGGAAGTCAATTCCCGCATCACGGGCGGTTTTCTCACCTCCGCCCGTACCGAAAAGATCCAGTTCTTTATTGCAGTGAGGGCAGACAAATCCGCTCATATTCTCAATTATTCCGAAGATTTCCATCTTTAAGGTTCGGCAAAAACTGATCGATTTTCTTACGTCGGCAAGGGATACCTCCTGTGGGGTAGTGACAATAATCGCTTTTGCACCCGTAACGATTTGGGCGACGGTCAACGGCTCATCTCCTGTTCCGGGCGGTGAATCAATAATCAGAAAATCCAGCTCTCCCCAGGCAACATCTGAAACAAACTGACGTATCGCCGAATACTTCACCGGTCCCCTCCATATAATGGCGTCATCTTTGTTGATACTCAACGATTCGATAGACACGGCCTTGAGGTTTTCTGAATAGGACGCCGGAACCAGTTTCCGGTCTTTATCCAGATCAAGCATGCTGGAAAGTCCAAGCATCCTTGGAATATCAGGCCCATGGAGATCAACATCCATAAGCCCGACCTTGAACCCTTTGTTTGCAAGAGCAATGGACAGATTTACGGAAATGCTGGTCTTCCCGACACCGCCTTTACCGCTCATTACAATAAACTTGTTTTTTATTTTTCCCAAAGAGATCTTTACTGCTGCATCAGGGTCCGGTTTTTTTACCTGATCCTTACTGGCAGCGATGCTGATACCATCCTGTCGAAGTCCCATGTTTACACTCCTTAAAATCTAAATTGAACTTTTTGCGAAGCCACCAACTTGTGAAGCACAATAAGTAGGCAGGCTCTTCCGGGTTGTCAAGAGATGTTTTCCACCTGTTTTCTAACCGGGCCAAACACAGCAGGAACGAATTAAATTACCCATGCAGTTTCATTGCAAGCTCCGCAACCCGCTGACCCAGCTTTATTCCATTCTTCTCCGCGTCTTCATCCGGAACCCCCACACAGGAAACACCATAGTGACCTGTAGCGGACATGGGATCACCTACAATAACCATTCCGTAAATCATAAGAGCCTGAATAATTGACATCATTGTGGTTTCCTTGCCTCCGGAAGGGTCTCCCGAGGTCGTAAAGGCGGCCCCGATTTTATTTTCCATTTTTTTACGCACCCCGACAAAATCATCAAACACCTGTTTAAGCTGCGCCGCCATGATGCCGAAATAAACGGGAGAACCTGCAATAACGCCGTTTGATTTCACAAAATTGTCGGTTGTAACCTCATCGGTTTTTTTTATAAGCGCTTTCACGCCATCAACGCTTTCAACGCCTTTTGCGATCGATTCTGCAAGCCTTCTGGTATTTCCGCCTTTTGAATAATACAGTACAAGAATCTGCATATTTCACCTCCATAATTATGAGTGAACTCTATTTAGTGTCCATCCATTAATGAGATACTTTGTTTGAGATCAAGGCGCGCGAAAATTTTAACC
>JAQYVL010000307.1 GCA_030145525.1 Desulfobacterales bacterium | reverse complement strand
GGTCCGATGCGGAAAAGTTGACCTGGCACCCTGCGGGCGAGGCAATCGGGATCGGGCAGTTTCCTGATCAGGTCGGAGCCCTGAGGCCTGAGCATAAAACACCGATCAAGGGGCTCTGGCTTGTGGGGTCGGATGTGGGAGCACGCGGTATCGGGACTGAAATGGCTGCGGGGAGTGCGTTGAATCTGGTGGAGAAAATACAATAGCTTCTAATGGGAGAAAATTATGAAACTATGGTCAAGAGGACTTGGGCGGACAGAGCTTAAGATGGACTGCAGGTATTATAAAGTTAAAAATGATCCGTTAAAGGAAGATGTCTATATTATCGGCACGATCACCGATCCGGTGAACTGGGAATTCCGGGTGACTCTGGAACCCGACGATATACCCGGAATGATGAAGCTATTTTTCAATACCGGTGTTATTAAACTGGTTCTCAAGAATTTTTATAAGTACGTCATCTATTTTTTTAATCGACAAAAATTTGCTGAAGCTGCCGGATACAATATCGAGGGAAAAGTTGACGATGCCTACAGGCAGATGATGAGCCAGGGCCGGAATCATGCCGATGCTATGGGAAACAATAACAGGAGAAAACGGTTTCGGGCTTTATCCGAGGATAAAAATTACTCCAATGCCGGTATCGAATGAAAAGGAAGGAGAGAACTATGCAAGATTATGATGTAATTATTATCGGGGGAGGAGTAAACGGTTTGACTGCCGCGGCTTATCTCAGCAGATCGGGTATTAAAACGCTTGTCCTGGAGGCAAAAGGCGAATGCGGTACGCACAGCGACACCTGTGAGCCCGGTATTCCCGGGTTTCTTCATAATACCCATGCAACATGGCTGATTTCAGCCATGAGCCCCGCGATGGAAGATCTGAATCTCACGGAATTCGGCCTGGAATACCTTACAACCGAATATGTTTTTGGAAAAACATTTCTGGATGGAACAAATTCTCTCATGGCCGTAGATCCCTTTAAAACCCTTGCGAACTGGCAGAAAATTTCGGAAAAAGACGCCGGATACCTGATGCTGGCCGGGGAATATCTGATTACAAAAATGGATGAAATCAAAGAGGTCCTGCATGAGTTTCTTGCCAAAGCACCATCCGAGGCAGTGAAGAAAAAAATGGCGAAATTTAATAACGAGTTCAATGCATCCTGCGGTGTCAATCTTACATTCGATCAGTTATGGGATATGAACGGGTTCCAGGCTGCGGATACGATTTTTGAGTCCGAGTATATCAAAACACTTATCCTGGCATTTTCATGGATCGGGGGGCTGCCGCCGATTCACAAAACTGTCGGATCTATCGGTACGGCAATTTTTGGACCGCTCTCCGGGCCCATATTCCCTGTCCATCAGGCAAGAGGCGGTTCCCATGCCTTGAGCCACTCTCTGGTGAAGGCGGCAACGGCATACGGTGTAAAAATACTTCCGTGCTGTCCGGTAAAAGAGATCATCGTTGAAAACGGTGAAGCAAAAGGCGTGGTATTGAGCGAAAAGGGAGTTTTTCCTAATGAAAGAATTTACGCGAAGAAGATTATCAGCAATCTGACCCTTGCCCCGACATTCATGGATCTGATCGGTGAAGAGAAGATCGGGCCAAAAATGGCCGGAATCATCCGCAAATTCAAGTACGATGAACAGAATATTTTCTGCATGAATTTTGCTCTGGACAAAGCTCCGCAGTTTAAGTCGGCAGAATTTGATGACGGGATTCAGCGCTGCTTTATGGGGTATTTCGGGGGCAGCAATACAGCAGAATTTAAAAAATTCAATAAAGACCTTGTCAGCGGGATCATTCACGAAACGCCCATGGCAAACTGGTTTGTACCGACCCTTGCCGATCCGACCCAGGCGCCCGAAGGCTGTCACACCGCGATTATATGGCAGGACGTGCCCCCGGAAGCAAAATCCTGGAAAAAAGGATCACTGAACGGCATGGAATCCTGGGATGAAATCAAATACGAGCTTGCGGATATGATTACAGACGAGTTCGAAAAATATGCTCCCGGTTTTAAAAAATCGATTATAGATCGCATTGTCTACTCCCCGATGGATATAGAGAGAAACAATCCGTCTGCTGTTCTGGGAAATTGGGTGGGCGGCAGTGTCACCCCGGAACAGTTCTTTATGAACAGGCCGGTCAAAGGCGTTCTGAAAAACGGGGGGGCGCGGACTTTTCTGAAAAATCTTTATCTCTCCAATTCCATACATCCTATGGGCGCCACATTTCTGACCTCCGGATATATTGCGGCCACCGAGGTGGCGGAAGATCTGGGTGTCGGGAAACCGGAATGGTGGCGAAGCAAATGCTTTGACTGGTATCTCGATAATATCAACAATATTCCACAAAATCTTGGAGTGAGGTAGGGCATATGAAAGATAAAAACTATGATGTGGCGATAATAGGGGCCGGGCCGAATGGACTTATTTGCGGCGCGTACCTTGCAAAAGCCGGTTTGAAAGTCATTCTTCTTGAAGCAAGGCACGAAACAGGCGGCGGGCTGGATACGCTTGAGTTTGCCGGCTTCAAATACAATCCTCATGCCATTTATCATATGATGGCGGATATCATGCCTGTCTATCATGATTTTGATTTAAGGTCCCGGGGGGTAAAGTTCATTTTTCCGGAAGTTCAGGCTTCCTATATCGCAAAGGACAGGAAACCGCTGATTTTTTATCATGATCCCAAAAAGACAGCTGGTTTCCTGTCAAATGAATTTTCGACGAAAGACGGCGAAGAATATATCCGCATGTATACGGAATTTCAGGAGTATTCCGAGAAGATCCTTATTCCGCTTACCTATGTGCCTGCGGTTCCTCCCATCGAACAGATCCAGACCCTTGGCAGTGCAAAGGATGACGTGGGAAGAAGGTTTAATGATATAGCGGAACTTCCTCCCATCGAAATTCTGAATATGTATGATTTCTCGGACCCCGTAAAGGCCGGCATATTGAATCTTTTCTGCATGTGGGGATTGCAGCCGTATGAAGCGCTGGGCTATCTTTTCCCTCTTTATATCTACAGAATGACCAATGCCGCGCTGGTCAGCGGCGGATCACACCGGCTCTCTTCTGCGATTCACAAGACGATCATTGAAAATGGCGGCGCAATATCCGACGATTCCGAAGTGGTAAAAGTGATGATGCGAAATGGGAAAGTAGAAGGAGTGGTGATCGATGACGGTACTGAAATCAAGGCCAGTGTCGTTGCTTCCACGGTTGACCCGAAGCAGTCCTTTTTGAAGTTTTTTGATGATCATGAAATACCGGAAAATCTGGCTGAAAGCGCCCGAAGATGGGAGTGGGAAAAAACGACTTTTTTCGGGACCCATCTTGCATTGCGGGAAGCGCCCCGGTATATCGGGACAGAGTCGTTTGAAGATGCAAACCGGGCCATGATAACTTTCCTCGGCGTAACCGGAACAGAGGACCTGCTGGATCATCTTGGGTCATTGGAAAACGGCAAGGTTCCCACAGAGAATCTCTTCGGCCATACCACATGCGCGTCACTGTTTGATCCTATTCAGGCTCCTGACGGGATGCATACCGGAAGATGGGAATCCCTTGCGCCCTATGATCATGACTGGGAAGAGAACAAATGGGAATACGCCAGGTTGTGCGCGGCTCAATGGAAGGAATACGCCCCGAATCTGGATCCGATCAATATGCTCGTCTATCCGCCCACCTATATCGAGAAGAAGTTTCTGAATATGGTAAAGGGCTCAATCAAACAGGGTGCCTATGTTCCGCTCCAGATGGGTTACTTCCGGCCCAATGAATCCTGCTCGCAGGGATTTACTCCCGTTGAAGGATTTTATGTCTGCGGAGCCAGTGTATATCCGGGCGGAATGATTATAGGAGGGCCGGGATATATAGGCGCAAACCTGATTGCAGAGGACTTTGGAATTTCCAGGCCGTGGAATGAGCCGGAGAGTGTAAAAACAGCCAGAGAAAACGGAATCATTCAGGGTTAAATGGGTTTCTGGTTTTTTTAAGAACCGACAGGGGGAAACCATGACAAAACTACAGGGCAAAAAAGCGGTCGTCACAGGCGGCGCAATGGGCATAGGGCTGGCGACCTGTAAAAGACTGATACGGGAAGGGTGCGATGTCACGATCTGGGATCTCAATCAGGAGGAGATGGATAAGGCCCGGAAGGTGTTGGAAGGGATGGGAGGGAAGGTATTTGCCTATCACTGCGATGTTGCAGACAAGGAGCGTGTAAATGAACTTGCCGTCCGGGCGGAAAAAGATATGGGCCGGGTTGATATCCTGATCAACAGTGCCGCTTTTGTTCGGGCGGGAAAATTTTTGGAGATACCGGTAGAAGATTCGGTGAAACAGATCGACATCAATGTCAACTCCATGCTGTACACAATTCATGCACTTCTGCCAGGCATGATGGAACGAAATTCCGGCCATATAGTAAATATTGCGTCAGGAGTTGCCATCGCCGGTACCCCTGGACTTGCCGCCTACACAACATCCAAATGGGCGGTCTGGGGGCTGACGGATGTTCTGCGGCTCGAAGTCATGGCAGAGGGAAAAAAAGGCGTAAAATTTACTTCGGTCCATCCGGGTAACATCACAACCGGAATGTTTGAAGGATTCAAACTGAACTGGTTAGGGCGAATAATTTACCCGCCGGTAAAGGATCATGATGTTATAGCAAAAGGGATTGTTGAATCCGGGCTGAAGTGGAATATTCATATTGTGTGCAGACCCAGGGGGCTTTATAACGGGATACTGATGAGGGGGTGGGTGCCGGATTTTCTTTTTGCAAGACTTGTCCTGCTTTTTGGTGTCGGGGACTGCGTGAAGAACTATAAAGGGCGAAAAGGGTTTATCCATTCTGATCCGGATGCGGAGTGACATAAACAAGGGAGAATACAACACATGAAGACCTTCTCACTATTCATTCTCTACAGTATTACAATTTTTATGGAGAAATATTTTCATTTTCTGATTCCGATTTCATTTGACAGGTCAACAAACAACCTGAAAAAGAGCAGAAAAAAATTTATTAAAAATGTCAGGGAAAAGCTCTCTATTCGTGAAGCCAATTCCTCTACCGTTCATTCTGTTGTAGGCAACGAAACCGGAAAGGACCAGTATGTAGCAGGGCTGGAATTATCCTATACGGATCAGGAGAATCATCCTAAGAAACGAAATCTGGCCGTAAAATATCTTTCATCCAGAAATGAACCCTTATATTTGTCTTCTCTAAAATCAGCGGTTCTGAGGGGGCTTAATCAGGAGGTCAGATTTTACAATGAGCTGGCCAAAAGGATTCCCTTTGTAACACCCGAATGCATTTTTGCCGACTCGATTCCATTATTATACAGAGGTATTATTATAATGGAAAAGCTGAATCCGGATTTTACGGTAGATGATTACGTAGGATGCCGGCCTGATCAGTCGAAAACGGTCATCAAAAACATTTCTCTCATGCATGCGAAATTCTGGAACAGGGTTTCCGGTGATCCGTCTCTGAACTGGCTGCCAGGCAGAAAAAATCCACTCGATCTGTTCTGGTTTCTGAACTATATTACCAAAAAGGAAAAGGCATGCGTCATATTGTGGGAAGCCCTTTATAAACATTTTGCAAATCATCCAATAACCGTCGCGCACGGGGACTGCAGGCCGGGCAATATCATGTGGTATGACAGCGGGTCGATTGCCATGCTGGACTGGCAGTTTGCGCATGCCGGAATCGGAACCTGGGATACAACATATTATATTGTTATGGCTCACGACATGGAAATTAGGAAAGAAAATGAGATATCACTGATAAATCACTATTATTCCGATTTGTCCGTTTCATATAAAAAGTTCCATTCAGAAGATCTGCCATATTCCGAAGAACAGTGTATGGAGGATCACAATATCCTGAAACTACTGCTGGGGCTTTACGGATGGGCTGCTCTGGTGTCGCACATGTTTGACAAATACGGTAACGACCCGCGGGATGTCAGATGCTGGGCAGACAGGATTACATCGGCAATAAACGATCTGGATTCGGATTTCGTATCCGGAAAAATTAAGATACCTGCTCGTGTTATTGATGATTTCAAGACAATTATGGAAAACGCCGGCAGGGAGACTAAGGAGCGGTTCATCGAATAATGTCCATCCCTAAATGGCTATTTTGTCCGATTCCTGTGTCCCCGAAAATCGGGATTTAGCAACAGGCTTAAAATTTTTGCCTTCCCCCGAAGACGGGACTTGCAGCTTGAGCTTGAACAAAATATTTCATTTATGGATGGACACTATAATAGAATTTTATTTGAAGACAGGAGTGAGTCAATATGCAGGAAAAAAATCAGACCGGGATGTCAACCCCGGAGGAAAATCCGAACAGCCTGATCAGCTATTTGGACCGGACTTTCGAGTTACAGAAAAAGGCCTTCTCGTTAAATCCCATACCATCTGCCGGGGAGCGAATTGAAAATCTGAAAAGATTGAAGCAGTCCCTTGTGAAATATCGGAATGATATCACTGTTGCTATTGACGGTGATTTCAGCTGCCGATCAAAAGATGAATCCCTTCTGGCGGAACTGATTCCAACGATAGAAGCAATCAATTATACCATCAAACGGATTAAAAAATGGATGAAACCCTCCAGGCGGAAAGTAGGCATTTTATTTCAGCCTGCGCGGGCGCGCGTCATTTATCAGCCTCTGGGTGTGGTAGGAATTATCACGTCATGGAATTATCCTGTTTATCTTTCCATGGGACCGTTAATCGGAGTTCTCGCGGCGGGAAACAGGGCGATGATAAAAATGAGCAAGTTTACGCCCCGTACGGCGGAAGTCTTGAAATCAATACTTTACGAAGCCTTTGATGAAGATTGTGTCGCCCTGGTGGGAGGCGAATCAGGGCTTGGAAGCGCCTTTTCCAAAAAGCCCTGGAACCACCTTATTTTTACAGGCTCAACCGAAGTGGGGCGGCAAGTGATGCGGGCGGCAGCGGATAATCTGACACCGGTTACCCTGGAACTGGGCGGGAAATCTCCGGCGATTGTCGGGGCGGGATTTCCCGTGAAAGACGCTGCTGAAAGGATTGCATTTGGAAAAGTCTTCAATGCCGGACAAACTTGCGTTGCTCCGGATTATGTTCTCTGCCCCCGGCATTTGGTGAATGAATTTGTTGAGGCCTTCCAGAAATGTGTGGAAAGCATGTACCCCTCTATGAAGGAGAATACCCAGTACACCGGCATTGTAAATGAAAAGGAACACAGGCGCCTGAAAGAATTACTTGAAGATGCGAGAGAAAAGGGAGCGAAGGTGATCGAAGTAAACCGTGCCGGTGAAGATTTCGAAGGAACCCAGAAGCTGCCCATTCATTTGCTTCTAGAGGTCAGTGATGAAATGCGCGTAATGCAGGATGAAATTTTTGGCCCGCTGCTGCCGATTATGCCCTATGATTCTCTGAAAGATGCGGTCTCATATATAAATGATCATCCGCAGCCGCTGGCATTATATTATTTCGAATACAATCAGGCCAATATCGATTATATTCTCAACTGTACCCATTCCGGCGGCGCAGTAATCAACGAAACGATGCTGCATGTTGCCGTGGATGACATGCCCTTTGGAGGCATCGGGTCGTCAGGGATGGGCGAATATCACGGGCATGAAGGTTTTCTGACTTTTTCCAAAGCCAAAGGTGTTCTTTTCAAGCCCAGGCTCAACAGCGGAAAACTGATATACCCCCCATACGGCAGGATTGTTCATAAACTGTTATACCGGCTGTTCATACGTTGAAAAAAATTATAAGGAGGGGATGAATGAGCGAGATACTTGATTATGAAAAGTATGACGGTCTTGGTCTTGCGGAACTGATTCGAAAAAAAGAAGTAAAGCCGGACGAGATTTTGGAAGAAGCGATTCGCCGGATCGAGAAGCTGAACCCGAAGCTAAACGCGGTTGTCCATAAGCTCTATGACACTGCCGCTGAGGAAACAGCCGGGTATGACTTACCGGATGGCCCGTTCAGCGGTGTTCCTTTTTTGCTGAAAGATGTGCATCATGCCTTGAAGGGCGCTCCCATGTGCTACGGCAGTAAAAGCATGAAGGATTATATCCCTTCTTATGATGCGGAAATTGTCAGGCGCTTCAAAAGGGCAGGCGTTGCCATTATCGGGAAAACAAATACACCTGAATTCAAGCTGTCTGCTTTTACCGAACCGGCTGCTTTCGGTCCTACTCGAAACCCCTGGAACCTTGAATACTCCTGCGGCGGGTCAAGCGGAGGATCCGCAGCTGCGGTTGCTGCCGGAATTGTTCCCATGGCTTCCGGGACGGATGAAGGAGGCTCCATCCGCATTCCATCCTCATATTGCGGCGTATTCGGCCTGAAGCCGAGCCGAGGCCGAAATCCTGTAGGACCGGATTTTAATGAAGAATGGGTAGGGGTGTCAACCAGCCATGTGATCACCCGTTCCGTGAGAGACAGCGCCGCCATGCTGGATGCAACGACCGGCCCTGAGATGGGATCACCGTATTCGATTGAAAGAAACAGACGGTCTTTTCTTGAAGAGCTTTCGGAAGATCCAGGCCAATTAAAAGTTGCGCTTCACCAGCCGTCGGCTTTTGGAGAGAAGATTCATCATGAGTGTCTCCAGGCTGTCGAACATGCCGCCGCTTTGCTTGAGAGTCTTGGTCACCGGGTAGAAAGAGCGGATCCCGGATATAATGAAGAGGAAGTCGACCTGACATGGCTCAAAGGTATCATGGGACATCTTGCCGTATATCTGGATGCAATGGTTGATGAGGGAAAGATACGGATGATCGGGAATAATATTGAAATACAGAATCGCACGATGTATCAGATAGGCAAGCGTATGCGGGCGATCGATTTTATTCCGGTCAAAAACAAAATGCGGGAGTTAGGGATGCAAATGGCCCGGTTTATGAAGGAGTATGATCTGGTTTTGACGCCGGTTCTGGGTAAACCGCCTGTAAAAGTCGGATCACAGGAGCCGGGAAAGGCGGATCAGTTTTCGATGAAGCTCATTCTTTCCTGGGTCGGAAAAATGCTGTCCCTGAACAGCTGGATTACCGGATTTTTGATCAAAGAGCTTGTCCGGACGGCCATTACCGGGCAATTGCCTTTTACGATGATTGCCAATATGACCGGCCAGCCGGCCATGTCCGTGCCGCTGCACTGGACATCCGATGGTTTGCCCTGCGGTGTTCAGTTTATCGGCAGATATGGGGATGAAGCCACCCTTTTCCGTCTTGCAGCGCAGTTGGAGAAGGCAGAGCCCTGGTTCCATAAGCAGCCTATAGGCATCGCCCTGTAGCGGAAACAAGGCATTCAAAAAATAGATTGTGATTTTAATTGTATAGCGCATGGCTGTTCTCTTTATTTGACTTGAAGCGGATAATTTGATTAAATGAAATGATAAAAACTTAGCAGAGCCTATAATTTTTGACATTGCGTTTGTTTTCATTCTCTGATGTTTTTCGCTTTCCAGCTCAACCGAATCACTTGATCCTCATCTTCGCCTGAATCAGATATCGCATTATCAAAACGCTCCGAAGATAATAAGGTGCTTTCCCTTTTGATTAAAGACGGTAAATTTCGTCAGAATTGGGGGCGGTTATGAAAGGCCGATTCAAAATAATAATTCGCAATTTTTATATTTTAATCGTTGCAGTTCTTATGGCTTTGACGAGTGCGCCGGCGGTCCCGGCTGATGAGGTGCCCATGCCGTTTGAGCCGGGTGAAAAACTGAACTTCGAGGTTACCTGGGGAGGGATACCGGTTGGAGAAGCTGTTCTGGAGGTGCATCCAAAGACAACCATAAACGGTGAAGCAGCGCATCATTTTGTTTTGACGGCCAAAACGGTTGGTTTTGTCAATATGTTTTTTAAGGTTCGAAACCGGATTGATGCATATGCCGACCTATGTATGACCCGTTCTGTATTTTTCAAAAACGAATTGTCCGGGAAACATAAAAGAAGTGTAACCGTTGATTTTGATTGGGAAAACGCAAAGATTCAGCGCCGGGACAGCAAAGCTGAATGGGAGGAACTGGATGCCATGCCCGGGTCATTCGATCCATTGTCTGTATTTTATTTTACACGGACCCAGGATTTAAAAGAGCAGACAGCATATGAAAGGCCGGTGACCGACGGCAAGAAAAATGTGATCGGCCGCATGAAAATCGTTCGGCGTGAGACCATTGAAGTGGGAGAAAAAGAATATGACACCTACCTCCTGGAACCGGATACCAGACACATCGGCGGTGTTTTCAAAGACAGCAAAAATCCTAAAATTCAGCTCTGGATGACGGCGGACAAACGCCGGTTACTGGTTAAGGCTCGAAGTGAAGTGGTGGTCGGCAGTTTTGTGGGCGAGCTTATTTCTGCTGAGGGGGAGATTTAATCATTTTCTTTAAAACATCTTTATACTCTTCCGATGCTCATGTTGTAGATAAACGACACGGGATTGCATTATACCTTGGCATGCCTACAAGCGGGTCCAGATTTTCATCATCCGTAAGAAGGTTTGCATTGGCTCCCACGGTCACCTCTCCTTCCTTGTCAGGATGCATCAGAGCCCTTCCCCAGCCGGGTGGAATGGACACAACACCTCGCCGGATTTTGGAGTCTACTTTTGCCCGAACAACTACCGCTCCATTCTTTGTCTCGACCCGGACATTTTTGTTATCCTCTATTTTTAACGATTCTGCGTCTTCGGGGTGGATCCTGACATAGTTGTCCTTCACTTTTGATGTCAACGCGGTTATGCCGCGGAGGTTCGTAGTTTTTGCATGCAGTATACGCTCATTGCTGATCAGCGTGAACGGGTAATCGTTCGTCGATGTGACCGGTACTTCAGCTTTTTGAAATGCATCCACGAACTCCCTGGGAGCCAGATCGATTTTTCCAATTTTTTTCAGGGCCTTGCCGAACCTTATTTCTCCGGTTTTCAGTCCATGCGGGCTTGAAATCAGTTTTGAAAAACGAAATTTTCCCAACAGGAACGAAAGTATCCGGTAATAGTTCTCGGGTGTCGGAGTCAGTTTTCCAGGCTTTTTAAACCATTTTTCGATAAATTCGCCGAATCTGAATAAAGCGTTCAGAAACGGGTCATTTAAGAATGGCACTTTCATGGTTCTGGAAAGATCATGAAAAATATCCCATGGCGCTTTTGCTTCTCCGGGCGGTTTAATTAGCTTGGGTGTCCATTGACCAAAGGGATAGGGCTGATGCTCCGGAAACGTAATGTATAGATCGTCTGCTTCAAAAAAATGAGTGGCCGGCAGGAAGAAATCCGCTTCCTGGGCTGTCTCATTCATATAGTAGTCTACACAGACTAACAGATCCAGATGCTGCAGCGCTTTTTTTGTTCGTGTTGAGTTCGGAAACACGATTGCAGGGTTGCCGACATCAACAAACAGTGCACGAACCCGG
>JAQYVL010000306.1 GCA_030145525.1 Desulfobacterales bacterium | reverse complement strand
TATCTATTTACAAGTTTTTAATTATAGAAAGATTCTATACAGAGGTGTTGTATGACATTGTTCAAAAAAAAATCACTGACAGGCCTGGCCAGGACATGCGGTTGAGCGGCTAAAATCGGTCCGACGGCTCTGTCGGAAGCGCTTGAGGGGCTTGCGCCGCCAACTGACCCCAATCTTATGGTTGGCATCGAAACCGCTGACGATGCGGCGGTTTACAAAATTTCTCCGGAGATCGCCATGATCAATACGGTTGATTTCATTACACCGCCGGTTGATGACCCCTACTGGTTCGGGCAGATATCCGCCGCCAATTCCATCTCCGATGTTTACTCCATGGGGGGAAAACCCATTACTGCCTTAAATGTGGTGATGTTTCCGTCAAAGCATCTTGATATGGGGGTGTTGCGCGATATTTTGCGCGGCGGCCACGATAAAGTGGTAGAGGCCGGCGCCTGTCTGGTCGGCGGGCATACGGTTGATGATGAAGAACCCAAATACGGTTTGTGTGTCAATGGCGTGGTACATCCGGATCAGGTCATCACCAATGCCGGATCAAAACCCGGCGATGCCCTTATTTTGACTAAATCGATTGGCTCAGGTGTTTTGCTTAATGCAGTGCGCTCCGGTAAGTTTTCTCTCAAGGAACTTGAGCGTGAAGTGCTGCCTTCTCTGGCCGCCTTGAACGGCCCGGCCATGGAAACGGCACTGAAATTTGATCTGCATGCCTGTACCGATATCACCGGTTTCGGTATCCTTGGCCACCTGATGGAGGTGGCGCATGGTTGTGATGCGAAGGTTGTCGTCAAATATAAAGAACTGCCCTTTTATCCAGGGGCTCTTGAGATGTACAGAAAGGGTGAAACAACCGGCAGTAACAAGGCAAACCGGCAGATGGTCAACAGGCATAAACTTGAAATGCGGCTATCACTCGATAAACACGAAGAAGAATTGCTCTATGACCCTCAGACCTCGGGCGGGCTTCTGCTGTCACTGCCTGATTCCCAGGCAGATGAACTTCTGGCTGCTCTCAACGATGCCGGAGTTCCAGCTGCTGTTAAGATCGGCGCCATTATTGATGATGCAGTAGGAATTGCCGTGGAATAAACAATGGAGATCTATCTTCTCATCGGCTGTCTTGGAATGTTTACCGGCTTTATTTCCGGACTCCTTGGCATCGGAGGAGGCATTATCATGGCTCCTCTTCTGCTCTATGTGCCGCCACTATTCGGTTTGGAGTCTTTTTCAATGCGGGCTGTGACGGGGTTAACCATTGTTCAGGGGCTTTTAGGCTGTCTTTCCGGAGGATTAACGCACCGCAAGTTTTCTTTTGTCTCTGATAAATTGTCCGCTTATATGGGGGTAAGTATTTTTATCGCAGCTTTGACGGGTGGTGCGGCAGCGCGTTTCGTGTCCAACGAGATTCTTCTTTTTATCTTTGCCTGCCTGGCATTTGTTGCGGCGTTATTGATGTTTGCTCCGGTAAAAAATGACACGGAAAACCCGGACGCTACGGACCTCGATTTTTGCAAGAGACGAGCGGTGACTGCTGCCACGGGTGTCGGTCTTCTCGGTGGACTGGTCGGGCAGGGCGGTTCTTTTATCCTGATTCCCCTGATGACTACTTATGTCAAAATTCCTACCAGAATCGCCATCGGCAGCAATTTGGTCATTGTTTTCCTTTCATCACTTGCCGCTTTTATCGGTAAAGCTGCAACCGGACAGATCAACTGGCTTCTGGCAATTCCTGTAGTTTTAACGGTGCTTCCGGCTGCATCAGTGGGAGGACATGTCAGCCTTAAGGTGCCGGTGCAATGGTTGAGAAAGCTGCTTGCAGTGCTCATCGGCCTGGCGGCGGTAAGAATGTGGGGTTCATTACTGTTTTGAAATTATAGAGGCCGATGGCTTTAAGGAAGTAAATCATTTTACCGGAGCAACCCGGTTTTCATGAAGTCTTCATTTAATAAACATCAAGATATTTATCAATACAATGGGGCATGGTTAATAGTCTTTCCAGAGATTCCTCTGCGCCCTCACATAACGATGCGTCCTCCAGATAATCTTCAGAAGTTCCAGCGGATTGACCGGGATATTGTTTACCCGGAGCGGGTTCCGGCTTAAGGCACTGACGGTCAATTGGGAGAAGTGTTTATAAAACTCCTTCAGCGGAAGTTTTGTGGGCAGAATCGTATGCATGCAGTCATAAAATTTAATTGCATCACAAATAAAATCATCTTTATGCTTCTCCCAGTCGTCAGTTCCCGGGGCAGGTGAATAGACGGTAAACGCTGCTTCAGCAGGGGGCATTGACTGCACATACTCATTGAGTGCCTTGAAGTCATCAACCTCGAAATCCGGCATTACCATAAAGGCAGGATGAATTGTAATGCCGATTTTTTCCAGAATTTCGATGGCCTTTTTATTGTGGTTTAGCGTTGCTTTTTTGTTAAACGTCTTCAAAGTCCTGTCATGAATGCTTTCCAGGCCCACATAGATGATTTCAAGTCCGATTTCATGCCATAATTCAAATAGATCCGGATTGTCTGTGATTGTATTGCTTCTGGCCCATGAAACAAAATGCTTCTTTATACCCTGCTCGTGAATTTTTTTACCCAGCGCCCGCATATGCTTTGCGGAAAGAAAGGTCTCATCATCCACAAAATAGACATAGTCTTCAGGGATTGATTTCAATTCCTCAATGATATCGTCAACCTTTCTCGGGTAGTATTTACGTCCGTATAATTTATGCACAATGCAAAAACTGCATTGATAGGCGCATCCGGATGAAGTTCTCATACTGGCGATCCGCGGAATAATTGATGCTTTTCTTTCTTTACGGGGAGAGCTCCATGCGCAGAAATATTTTGATCGATCTACCAGATTCCGGCGCGGTTTCGGGAGTGAGTCAACACCCGGATACAGGGGAATCGGTCCAAAATTTTCAGCATCCGGAGGATAGACATTCGGGATGGAGAAGATTGACTTTTCTCCTGATTCCATGGTTTCCAGAATTTTTCTGAAAGGACCGCAGCCTTCTCCTCTTACAATAGCATCAAGATGCGGGATTCTGCATTCTTCAGGTATTATTGTCGCATGATGGCCGCCAAGAACGATAATCGAATCAGGGCATTCTTTACGGATGATTTTGAAACACTGTGCAGCCCTGTCTATTTGATTGCTGTAAGCCGTCACCCCGACCAGATCCGGTTTGAAATCTTTTACTGTTTTTTGTAATGCTCTGATTGGATTTTTTACGACCGTTAGATCGAGAATTTTTACTTCATTCCCTTCCGGTATGCTGCCGGCAAGGTATTCCAGGGCAAGA
The DNA here is from genome assembly GCA_030145525.1 of Desulfobacterales bacterium. Taxonomy (GTDB): domain Bacteria; phylum Desulfobacterota; class Desulfobacteria; order Desulfobacterales; family SURF-7; genus JAQYVL01. The sequence goes on along the minus strand of JAQYVL010000306.1, from coordinate 20,451 downwards.
GGCTCAAGGTGAAGAAAAGCCCGAAGCCTTCTGACAACCGTGAGCCTGGAATCAGGTCTGAGCAAAAGAATTCGTTTCATTACTTGTTTGTTTTTTCTCTGAATTCGATGAGATTCTGTTTGTGGTTGATTAGAATAAAAGCAACCGTTGCAAGGGTTGCCGCAATTGCCGGTAAATGATCGCTGAAAAGTTGAACTGTGCCCGTGCCAAGGGCTAAAACCATGATAAAAGAGGAGACAAACGGAACCCGGAAGAACAGAAATACCAGCAGCCAGGCCAGAGACGCGATAAGTGTTGAAATTGGTGCAAGTATCAGTGTAAATCCCAGATAATTGGCTACCCCTTTTCCTCCCTTGAATTGATGAAAGCACGGAAAACGATTTCCAAGTATCAATGCAAAACCCGGGAATGTAGCGTATTGGTAATCTAAAAGATGAAGTGAAACAAGAGAAATGAGCATGGCTCTTCCCATATCCAGCAGAAGTATTAACGCAGCCCAGAAAAATCCTGCTTGACGGTAGACGTTCGTAGCGCCTGCGTTTCCGCTGAATTTACTTCTTGGATCTTCTTTGCCGAATATTTTGAAGAGAACAATGGAAAAGTTAACAGAGCTTGCAATATAGGTAAATATGAATAGAAGGACAATGCGAAGAAGCATAATTGTTCAGCCTTTTTCATGAGAATGAAGGTTCATAATCCATTTGGGGGGACGTTGTCTGCCCCCGCTTACATCTCGCATCATCAAACCTGAAATGGCTTCAAAGAATCGGCCGTCCGTACTCCATATCCATAAATCGCAGATCAGTAGATCCGGGGCTGCCTGAACCGGAATCATCCTTGCAACATATTTTTTTCCGGGCACTGTCTCATTAAGCACCTGCCGTTTTTTAAATCCTACGGGGAATCCGATAAATTTTAAAAAGCATTGACACCAGGCACAGGCGGCATGGAAAGCGGCGTCAAGCGGGAAGGGTGATCCGAGCGGTTCTGATGCAGCATGATTTTCAGGCGCATGAATCGTCGCGATTGCACCATTCTCGGATAAGAACAGATCCCCGATTATATTATGATATGAAGGCCCAAACGGCACGAGTTCATGGTAAACCTTTTCAGCTGAAATACAAAATGTTTTCGATTCAAGGTCTGTCAAAGTCTCAACAGGCGGCGGATTTATTTTATTATTCCACCTTGTATGAAATGAAAGGGAAACATGTTCTTTCAGTCTTGATATGGATAATGTTTTTGATTTTGTTCGGGAAACCAGTTTGCTTATCATCGTGCCGTCTTCACCGGCACTGATTTCATTGAAGATTTCAATTTCCGGCTGGCCCTTATGCAAATAGAGGAATTTTTCAAATTTTGCATCGCTGATATATTGCGGCTTTATTTCCGGGAAGTGTGATTGTGTAGAGGCAGCCAGAAGCTGCATCGCTTCAACTGCCGGAAACACCGCATTCCCATCAAACCTGTGGTCCATGAGGTAGGAATGAACCTTTATTTCCAGCGGGAAACGTTTCAGGCCTTTTATTTGGGGAAGATTTGCCATAAATGAACTGTTTTCTCATCAATCCCTACAGGTGTTCCGGAAGAATTAATCGCACAATGCCGGGTAAAACCGATACAGACGATTTCTCCTGTTTCCCCGTGTGTAATGGTATAGTCAAATTTCAGTTTTACTCTTTCGAGATCCGAGGGCCGTGTATAAATGATCATTGGATCATCATAATACAGGGGCGTGTAATATTGAATGCCTATCTCAATGATCGGATAAATAAAGCCGTTCTCTTCCACTTCTTTATATGGATAAGCAGTGTCTCGCATTAAGGAGGCTCTTCCCAATTCAAAATAACGAAGATAATTGGCATGGTATACAATCTGAGAACGGTCGGTGTCTGCGTAAAGCGTGCGATTGCGGCACCGATGCCAGATTAGACTGTCCGTTTGATTTTTGACATACCGTGCATCATTGTCGAGCTCTTTAGGGATAAACGGTTTTGGTCTCATCTCATATTCCTTTAAAAATTATGCAGCAGTTTGTACCGCCAAAACCGAATGCATTGGAAAGAAAAATTTCATGATTATACTTTCGTGTTTCATTGGGAACAACATCGATGCCGTTAAGTTTAGGATCCGGAATGTGGTTGATCGTAGGAAGTATGAGCCCGTTTCGCATTGCTTCTATGGACAGGGACGCTTCGATGGCCGCGGAAGCTCCCAGTGTATGACCGATCTGAGATTTATTGGATGAAACAGGTATTTTTTCAAGCCTGCTTCCGAAAACAGTTTTCAGACATTCAACTTCCGCGAGGTCTCCTGTTTTGGTTGAAGTGCCGTGGGCATTCACATACTGGACATCTTCAGCCTGCAGTTCCGCATCTTCAATTGCCTGATTTATTGCCGAGATAATTGCCTCAGGGTTTGGTTTTGTAAAATGATAGGCATCCGATGTCATACCAATTCCCAGGACTTCCGCCTTTGGCTCCAGCCGTAAGGGTTTGAGCATCTCTTCTGCCGCAAGGACCAGCACGCCTCCGCCCTCAGATAACACCATTCCTCTTCTGTCTATGCTGAAAGGTCTTGAAGCCTGCCCCGGGTCCTCAAAAGCTCTGTCTTTTGGTGTGATATTTATGGTCGCGAGCATATTGGAAAAGCCCTGAACTATTTCCGGCACAATGCAGCTTTCAACACCCCCTGCAAGCACAAAGTCACAATCACCATCCCGTATCATCCTTGAACCGATACCAATAGCGTGGTTTCCGGAAGCACAGGCTCCCTGGGGAGAAAATATGGGGCCCGTAAAACCCAGGAGCATCCCTGCTTTTCCGGATGGAAGATTTGCGCAAAGATTTGGAAGCAGGTATGGGCTCACTTGAAAGGGCCCTTTATTGATATAATTATTCATTGCAATGCGAAAGGAATCTATTCCGTTTAAAGCGGAGCCGATGAGGCAAGCTGTTCTGGGGCCTGTTTCCTTGTTGATTTCAAGTCCTGAATTTTCGAGCGCCTCTTTGCAGACAGCCATGGTCAGAATGACAAAGTCGGCGTTCCAGTTATATGCTTCCCTTTTATCGACAAAATCAAGTGACTCCGGTTCCCAGTCAGGAATTTCACCAACTACATTACTCAGCGCTTTGACCTCGCATCTCGTTACTTTTCGAAATCCTGCTTTCCCTTGAACTGCATTCTTCCATGTTTTCTCAAAGGTTTTCCCAAGAGGCGTTGCCATGCCGTAGCCGACAACAAATACGCGTCTGTTTTTGGGTGCCCTCATAGTTTTCCCTGTCAAATTCGCTGCAAAACAACACACGAGTTACAGCCGCCAAAGCCGAAGGAATTTTTCAGCAAGTATTCCTGGGTAAGATTGCGTGCCCCCTCGGCGACACAATCCAGTTCCATGTCCGGGTCGGGTGTATAGTTGATTGTCGGAAGCAGCGTTCCGGTTGTCATTCCTTTTATTGCAAAAATTGATTCTATTGCACTCGATGCGCCCATTGCATGGCCTGTAATCGATTTGTTTGCGGAAACCGGCGGAATATTGTTTCCAAAAACAGACCGAAGCGCATCAAATTCAACTTTGTCGCCAACCTTTGTTGATGTCCCATGCGCATTTATCGCGTGGATATGTTCGGGGTTTATTCCCGCATTGTCAATACTTTCTGCGACACATCGCCTGACGGTTTCAAAATTTGGAGCCACAAAATGGTGAGCATCGGATGTCATACTCCATCCTGCGAGACAGATATCGAATTTCAGACCGTTGGCCTCAGCAAATTCTTTTGTCGCAATAATAATGCACCCCGCACCTTCAGATATGACAAATCCTCTTCTATCAACAGAAAATGGCCGACTGGCTCGAACCGGAGCTTCAGCCTGCTGTCCGGATTTCGGATGATAGGTCCCGTTCATTGTTGCAAAACCGGCAACAATCGGTTCTACCAGAGCAAAATCAACCGCACCGCATATGGCAACATCGGCTCTCCCCTGTTCCAGAAGCATGGAGCCGATAATAATGGATGTGATGCCTGTGGCGCATGCGGTAATTGTCGATGTGATCGGCCCGGTTGCTTTGGTGAGAATTGATATTTTCCCCCCTGCCATATTGATACATGAGTTGGGGTTGGTAAAGGGATGGGGCATTTTACCCGTTGATCTCATAAGCCTGTCCGCGTGAAGTACGGCATCCTGCCCCCCTACCGCCGAACTGAAGGTGATCGCAACCCTTGGCACTATTTCAGGGGTTATTTCAATTCCGCTTTTTTTAAGAGCGCGGTGAGCAACAAGAAGTGCATATTTAAAGAGAGGTGATTTCCAGTGTGCCATTTGACGGGGGGAGAGGAAGGGATAGTCTGAAGTGTCAAGATCATCCACCTGACCGGCAATATGAACCGGAAAATTTTCATCAATCGGAAAACGTGTGAGAAGACCTATTCCACTTTCGCCTCTTTTGGCCCGCTCCCATTGGATTTCCATATCCGTTCCGAGAGGTGAAACACAATCATATCCAACGATTACAGTTTGTTTTGGATGCATACGAAAATCAGGATACTCTTAAAGTGAAATTGGTTTTACCAGGGTATAAAACGGTATAGTTTTGCAAACATTTCATAAACTTCGATCCAGTTCCGGAGATCTTCAGCCGTACGGATATGAGCCCTTTTGTTTACCATTACCCAGCTCATGTGGGCAGCACCGTCTTTGCAGGTTGAGCAGTCTCTTGTTTCAGAAGTACAGCATCGATGCATGGTTTTTAGATCAGACGCCCATCGAATAAAGTGTATCAGACGTTTAGGCTTCGGCTCTCTGCTGTCAAAGGACTCGGTAACTGACGGGCACTCCATCCAGCCAAAACTGCGGTCCAGCATGTTCCCTGTGGTAATGACTTTATGATAATATCTGGAAGAAACTACCGTGTCCGGGTAATGATCGAGCATTTCATCCAATTCAAAGCGAAGATCCTGGAGTTCTTCATCTCTCCAGTAAAAACCGTCAACGCCTTCGTCATTGGATAAAAGCTGCATATGGACTTTCACACCGATATCTCTTATTTTTTTTATGATTCGCTCTGTTTTTCCGATCTGTCTGGGTGTAATCGTGTAAAGGTAATAGGTATATTCATCCCCTTCATAGTTTTTACTTGAGATGGCAAAAGAATCCTTGCCACGTAAAACTTTTTCATCTTTTTCATCACCCCACAGGGAGATCCCGACCATCATGTCCGGAAATTTATCTCTGGGAACTTTGATAAGACCGTTTGTTGCACAAAAAGTGGGTAAACGCTTATAAAAGGCTTCCACTCTGTCAAGGCAAAGTGTTGGTTCGCCGCCGATCAGTATGGCGAGATTGACGCCCCGCCTCTTTTCCATTTCGATAAATTGTTCCCAGTTTTCAACATTCATCTCTTCTTTTGCAGCTTTGTGCTCATTTGAAGAGAAAAAGAAACACCCTTTACAGCGAAGATTACATCGGTTGGTTACATCATATATGGAACTGCGGATATTCAGTTTTGATATTTTTTTGTATCGTTCATACCATTGATCATCCAGTAATGAACTTACTGTTATCATTGTTTTTACTCCCTGTTTGACGGCTTTTTACAAGACTGTCTTGCTTGATATATAAATCTTTTCAGTCTTTAGATTTTTCTATCCGGCTCAATCCCTGGCGGAGGAACAAGATAATTACAAAGATTCGCCTCTTTTTTATATCCTCTTACCCAAACCGAAAGATAGGTATCCACATAATCGAGCCATGCTTTGAAGATTTCCGGGTGTGTTGCGTGACGGAAAAGTCTTGCGGTAACGACAGCGCTGCCTGCTGCATAATGTCTGCAGTCAGCGCAGTCCGTATCTGGAACACAGCAGGCCATATCCCTGTTCCAGTTGAGATCGGCTCGATAGTGTCTGAAAGAGCGGCCGAGACCGATATCCGTAGATGGATTCAAACGCGGATATGAACAGGAATAAAGTTCATGAAGCCCTTTTGTATGCGTATGCGCAACAGCGTTATAATGGGAAAAAAGAACATTTTCAGGATATTTTTCAAGAAGTTCAAGCATTGCTTTTCTTGTATGAACCAGAGACTCTTCAGTGTGTCTGAGATGCCCTTCATAACCCACCGGAGCTGAAAACATATTGAATGTAAGCACGCAGTCGTTTTCTACAAGCATACGGGCAACTTCATACACCTCATCAATATTTTCTCTTGTGAAAGTGTAAACAAATATTGCGCGAGGATCGTTTTTATAATTTTCAATCTGCGTCTTAAGCATATTTTTTGCTTTACGGATGGAAAAGCTTGTTTCATCATTTCCCCAGACAGAGATATGGACCGTATAATCTATCGCTCGAGGTATCTGTTTTAACCCGTTCGTCGCGATACATCCAAGCGGTATTTCCTGAAAACAGGTATGTAAAAGATCAGGAACCATAGAAGGTTCTGCACCCGCAAGAACAACATAAGTTATCCCTCTTTCCTTTTCTGATTTCATCAGGGCGCTCCAGGATAGGGGGTCCTGATTTTCTTTGGCAAATTGCTTCTCTCCCTCAAAATAGTAACATCCTTCACACCTGATATTGCAGCGGTTGGACATGTCATAGGTTGACTCGCGGAGGAAAAAGAATTTTCTGGTTTTTTCCCATCTATTGAGCACTTCAGGATCAGAAATAATTTCAGAGAATTTCCATTTTTTCTCCTGAATGTTATGACTGGCAAATGCTTGGTTTCCCATGGAATAATCAGCCTGTTAAGAGTTGGAGCCTGATGACATTTACGATTGACGGCTTCGTAAAAAGTCCAATTTCTTTGTTGCGCTTCATCTTGTATAATTGCGGAATAGGCTAACTATGCACGCCTTCGGCTACCGCTACACTGTCGTGCACGGTATTATACAAGATTCGCGCGCCTCGAACTTGAACTTTTTACTTTGCCGTCTGTTTTACAACTTTTTACTAGTTTATCACGATTGAATGAAAAAAGTTATTTAAGTTCTTTCTCAATATATTCTGCAATTAAGCGAATGGTTGTCAGTTTGGGGTAATCGTCTTCGTCAAACCGCATTCCATATTCATCCTGCAAAACAAGTGCGACTGTAGCAAGATCCATACTGTCAATTCCGATCTCGTCAACCAGATCAATATCCGGATTAAAGGTTTCCGGAGTCACATCCTCAAGCTTGAGTTCTTCGATCATTACGGTAGCAACGTGGATAATAATGTCTTTCCTGGCCGATACAGTGGTCATCCTTTTTTCCCCTTAAAATTATATTTTTCCCTTAAAATTATACTTCGAGTTTGCTTTTTGTTATCATGATTCCGCTGCAGGCAACCTCCCCCTTAACTGAAATCATGAATGAATAGGTTGAATCGTCTTTTTCATCCTGAATCGCTTTGATTTCGAGTTTATCATCCGGCTTGATAATCAGTTTGAATTTAACCCTTTTAAATTCAAAAATTTGCAGTTCATTTTTCGCTGCATTCCGCACAGCCTCGAAAACGATTGAAAGTTGCGCAATGCCCGGAAGAATCGGATTATCCGGGAAATGTCCTGAGAACCATGGCGAATCATGATGAAATATTATCTCTTCAGCAATTTCATTTTGCATTGATTCGGTCATTCCGGGTTCCCGATTCAGGATGGCATTGCCAGTTTTGATGACGTTTTATAAGCAATATAATCAACAATATCCTGTATTGTAATAATTTTTTTTAAATCTTCATCATCGATATCGATATCCAGCTCCTTTTCTAACATACCTGCCATGTTAAAGGCGTCAATGCTGTCAAGTTCAAGGTCACGGTAAAGATTTGTTTCTGGTTTTATTCTAACTTCAGGGATCTCCAATTCATCAGTGAAGTATTTTTTTGTAAATATAAAAATATCGTCCCTGCTTGTAAGTTCTTTTTTCGCTGTATTCAATATTACTCCTGAAACAGATAAATTTATGCGTTCCGCATATGTTTTTAAACAGGTAATGCAATGAATAATCAGAGTATAAAAGATTTAAATCGTCGCTTGTGGATTCAGGTTTATATTGTTCCGGTGCGAGGTTTTTAAAATAATATAATCCACCACATTTTGAACTGTCATAATTTTTTTTAATTCTTTTTCATCTGTTTCGATATTCATTTCCGCTTCCAGCATGCCAACCATATCAAGTGCATCTATGCTGTCAAGCTCGAGATCTTCAAACAGGTTGGATTTTAAATTAATTTTATTTTCCGGAACTTCAAATGTATCTGTAAAATATTTCTTTACAAATATAAAAATTTCATCCCTGCTCATCTTTCCCTGTCTTTCCCTCTCAAAGGTATCATTTTTTAATTATTTTTTACCGGAAAGGGATATCCTTATCATAAAATAAATAACTTACCTTCTTAATTTGTCACCGCGAATATGTCAAGAAAATTGAATAGTGTCGAATCAGGAGAAGCATAAAATGGTATCGCCCTAAACATCATTCATTTTCTCCCCAATAAATTTCATTACTGGCTTATGGATGATCTCAGAAAGCGGGAGAATGGATAAACCTTTCTTTTTTAACCCGGCAAGAATTTTTTCGATCTCATTCAACCAGTCGGAAAGGGTATTATCCATTTCCCCGTCCGGCCCGGCCGGAATGATATCATGCAGAAGAATTATATCACCCGGGCGCACTCTATGTAAGATTTTTTTTGCCAGATTCCGTATTTTTCTGTTCCCGGTGTCAAATGCCCTGCATCTGAAATTGACACAGTGCATGCCAAACTTTACAAGGATGCCTCCTAAGATGGGGTTGGTAATACCTGCGGGAGGGCGGAATACAAAAGGCCTTATTCCGTAAATTTTTAAGACGTTCTGTGCAGATTCGATCTCTTTTGTCAGAGCATTCCTGCCTTTCAGCATAATTAAATTATCATGATGGAAGGTGTGATTCCCAACAGTGTGTCCGGCTTGAATGATCGCATTCATCAGCTCCGGATATTGTGCCGCACTCTTTCCTGAAACAAAAAATGTCGTTTTTACATTATGCTTTGAAAGCAGGCCAAGCAGCTTTGAATTTGATAATGGGTCCGGGCCATCGTCAAAAGTTATGGCAACAGCCTTTTGAGCCGGTTTGCCATGGGTTATTATCGGAAGAAAATAACTTATTCCGGGGAAAAATGGAGCAAAAAAACAGGTTGTCAGAAAAATGCTAAGAGGAATTATTGACAGTTCTATCTGAAATAACAATAAAACACTCGCTGCCAGAAATGAAGTGATTCCCATGATGTGCGCCGGAGCCAGATGGCCGGCGGGTGATTGGTTATCTGTCATCAGGTTTGGTTTCTTTAAAGTTATGTGCCGGAATAAGATCCCTTTCAGACATTATTTTCATCAATTTTAAAATTTTCAGTCAGGACTGAAATACCTCGATTGCCGTTACAAATGGGCCTGTGCCGAGCATTAAAATGCTCTTGTCCTGTAAGGTCACATTTGCTTTGCCGATGAGTGGTTCAGGTATCCTGCCTTCTCTGACAAATTGTATCGCAAGTACTGTTGCCGCAGCAGATGCCGAAGCAAATTCCCCAATGTATTTTCGATAATCAATAACCGGATTCTGAAATCCGGTCAGGGAAATAAATTCATTTATCTGTTTTTCTCCTGATTTGCGGTATGCAGCTGGAATACCTGCAAATATGGAACCGAATTTTTTATTGATCGTTTCAGGATTTCCAAGTCTATGAATTAATGACGGGATAATATCCGGATTTCTATCGGAGTTTTCAAAGAAAAGAGGGCATATTTTCAGACTGCCGGGATTATCTGTCCGTCTCAATAACAAAGCGCCTCCACCATCTGAAGCAATCCTGTCTTTCAGAACAGATCCATCAAAGAGTCGGGATAATGTTTTATGATATTCATCGGCTCCGATAACGAACATGGACTCTTTTGTATTGTTTGTCAGAAGGCTTGCAGTCAGCAAGGCCTGTTCAAAGGAATAATCTCCCCCGGTTGTGGTGATGTTTGGGCCATCTGCCTTATAATGAATCGCGATCTGGCCTGCAGCCGCATTGTGGACAGAGCCGATAAAATCTGTCGGGCTTGAAAACTTCTGGTCTGACTCAAACAGTTTTTCCAGAAAATCATATGATTCAGAAAGGGCTCCCCACCCGGTACTCCAGAAAACAGATGATGGAAGGCCGTTAGTGTCGGAATGTTGTTGAACCGCATCAGCCAATGAGAGCGCGATCTGGGGCAGTCGTTTCAGGCGGCGTACAATTCTTGGAGAAAGATTCCTGGAAATTGTTGATATCGGAAGTAAGCCTTTACAGCTTTTACCTTTTGAGAATCGAGCCATTGTTACATCTGTTTCCCCTGCACCGGTGATACATTCGTTTCCGATAATCTCGAGGGGAATAAGTTCTCTTATGGATACGGGATTTCCATTTCCCTCGCAGGAGCCGATAACAACGGCCGCATTGTTACCCCCAAATCCGAATGAGTTGGATAAAATGTATTGAATGTCATGGGTTAACGGTTCCCTGACCGGATATATGTTTAATTTTGGATCCGGATTTTCACACCCGGAATTGGCTGGAACCATATTTTCGGAAATGCATATTGCAGAGATTGCGGCTTCAATCGCACCGGCAGCCGCGAGTGGGTGCCCGATCGCTCCTTTTACGGAAGACATAAAAGGTTTTTTATCACCAAAAAGAGCATTGATCGCCTTTGCCTCGGAAAGGTCGTTGTCTATGGTTCCCGTTCCGTGCAAATTAACATAATCAATATCAAGTTTTGAAACCGCGGCATCTTCAAGGGCTTCGGTCATTGCTTTCAGCGCTCCCTCTCCTTCGGGGTGCGGAGCTGTCGGATGGTATGCATCACAGGATAACCCGGCACCGAGAATTTCCGCCAGGGCATTCTCCGGAACGTTATCACTGGCTTCCAGAAGCAGAGCTGCTGCACCTTCGGCAACAGCCATGCCGCGCCTGCACTGATCAAATGGATGCGGGCCGGTCGGATCAATCAACTGCAGAGAATTAAATCCAAAGTAAGTTAAACGGCAAAGAGAGTCCGAACCACCGGTGAGAACGCTTTTTGCGGTTCCCGTACGAAGCATTTCCAGAGCGATTTTTATGGCTGACGTGCCCGAGGAGCAGGCTGTAGAAACCGTAATAACCGGGCCTTTGCACATTATACGCCGTGCAATATATTCGGTTACGGAACCTGCGGAATGATATTTGTATGCATCGGAGTTTTTTTCGTTTTTTTTTAAAAGTTCTTCTGTAGTCAGCATGCCGCCCGTTGTGGTCCCGATAACAACGGCATCCACACTTTTTTGAAACCCTTCAAGTGCTTCATTTGCTGCAATTGAAGCAAGAATGTGGTTTCGCGGGACATTATCATTCGGAAGGCTCGCGTTAATTTCTCCAACGGGCATGGGGGGGTGCTGAAATGTCCGAAACAAACCTAACGGCCTGATTCCCCTGTTATCATTTTTTATAAAATTTTTTATCTCTTTATATCCGGATCCAACAGGAGTGATAATTCCAATTCCGGTAATAAAGATTCGCACCTTCATTAAACAGTTTTCTCCGGGCGGTTTTGATGTATATAATTGGCAAGTGTTTTCAGGGATATAAAAACTTTTTCACCCAGTTCTTTGTTGTCGATTACTACGGAATAATCCTTTTCAATCATCATAACCATCTCTAAGACATCTATGGAATCAATTCCCAGATCTCCCCCGACAAGCGGGCCTTCTTCATCGAAATCCCGGGGTGTAACATCAATGAGGTTGAGTGTTTCAATGATCTTTCCCTTTAATTCATTTAAAAGCTTTTCCATTTTATTTTACCTGACCATAAATAATTAATGTCATCTGAGTTACAGATTGCGTTTGAACAGATAACATATGAAGATGCGGTCTATCAATATTTTTATGCAGTGCCGGGGGTTAATGCCGGGTTATGGCTGCGGCATAATGTAGTCGGCATTGCATCAGTATTGAATTTTTTTTGATATTGTATTAAGTTTTCTGGAGGACACTATTTAAATTTTTCGAAAAATAACCATTGAATGAAACCAATATAATGAACGATATCCGTATTGAAAATTTAATCCCGCATCGAAACCGGATGAAACTTGTTGAAAAGATAATTCATGTCGACTATGACAGGGCAATTTCAGAAGCAACGGTTAATGGCAGTTGGCCCTTATGCAAAGACAGTGCTGTCAGTCCCATTATTTTAATCGAGCTGGTTGCACAAACCGCGGGAATCTGCATAGGATGGAAAGAAAGGGTAGATCACAATTCTGAATTCGGAGGAAAAGGCTGGATCGTAGGCGTGAAACATGCTGTTTTTCATATTGATGAAATCCCGGTGAATACGAAAATCATAACCCTATCAGAAGTGGATTTTACCCACCACAACTATGCTGTTTTTTCCGGTTCCGCTTCAGTGGATTCTGTCTCTGCCGGAGAAGTTGTTTTACAGGTTTTCCGTCCCGGTTAAAGGGTATAAAATGTTTTAAATGGTTCAGGAGAAAACAAGTGGGTAATAATGAAAAGAAAATTGCAATTGTAACCGGTGGAAGTAAAGGGATCGGCCGGGCCATTGCACTGGAACTTGCAAGACACAATTATTATGTGATCATAAATTATAAGTCTGATACCGCTGCGGCGCAGGAAACCCTTGGCTTGATAAGCAGTGAAGGCATGGAAGGCCAATTATGCAGGTTTGATGTTTCCGATTCCGAAGAAACCAAAGAAGCGATTGGTCAGATTGTTTCCCAGTTCGATAACATAGAGATTTTGATCAACAATGCCGGTATTTCCGCCGATGGACTGTTTGTCATGATGCCTGAAAAGAATTGGGACTCCGTTATCACAACAACCTTGAAAGGGTTCTATAATACTACAAAACCAATCCTGAAGAGAATGATTACCCAAAAAAGAGGTTCAATTGTATCCATATCATCCGTTGCCGGTCTGATCGGTAATCGAGGTCAGGCAAACTATTCGGCCGCAAAAGCCGGGTTGATCGGAGCCAGTCGTTCTGTCGCAACAGAGGTGGCCAGACTGGGAATTCGTGTAAATGTAGTCGCCCCCGGATTAATTCAGACCGGCATGATCAAAGATGCACCGGTAGATATGATCAAAAAGATGATACCAATGGCGAGAATCGGGCAGCCTGAAGATGTGGCCCGGGTAGTTCGTTTCCTGTGTTCGGATGACGCTTCTTACATTACCGGGCAGGTGATTTCGGTGAATGGGGGCATGTTTTAAAGTTAGCGGGTAGTTGAAATGAGACGCAAGCAAAGATTCAATTTTTTATATTTCGCATTCATCCTTATTTCAGGCTTACTGTCTGTTGCCTGGGCGGATGATGATATGGAAAAGTTAAAAAAGGAGGGGGAGGGAATAATATCCGTTCGCGCCGAGTTTACTCAGAAAAAACATATGAAGATTCTTGCAAAACCACTCGTTTCAAAAGGGGTTGTTTTGTTTAAGAGACCCAAGTCCGTCCGATGGGAATATCTGGAGCCGGTTAAAAGTATATTGCTGATGGATAAAGGCAGGGTAAGACGATTCATTGAAAGCGATAATGGCCTTGTCGAAGATACAGGAGCCGGTGTTCAGATCATGCAGTTTGTCCTTCAGGAAATTACATTTTGGCTTGGCGGAAAGTTTGACCAGAGTCCGAATTTCACATCCACTCTTCAGGCCGGACGCACAATCGTACTTCAGCCGAAAACAGAATCGTTCTCTCAGGTTATTCAACGCATAGAGTTAAAACTATCTGATATCCCAGGTGTTATGGACCGGGTAACGATTTTTGAGGATAAAGACACCTATACCGAGTATACGTTTAATAACACAAAATTAAACACTGCAATTGATGATTCGCTGTTCCGGAATATGTAATGAAAAAAAAAGATCGTTTCCAATCACAAATAGATTTTTTTCTGATGTGGAAACTGACTATCCTGCTCACGATTTTAGGGATATCAACTTCATGTGCAAGACTTCCTGATATTTATCCGCAAGATGCATCACCTGCCTCGAAAGTAAATATGAAATGTAATCAGCCGTTTTTGAAAAACAGATGGCAGATTGTTCATTCCATTAAGGCAGTGCTGCCGAATGATCAAAAAGAAGTAATGATCGGGACAATCATTCTTTCTCCTGAAAAGGAGATAATCCATTGTGTAATCACATCAATTGAAGGTATTGTTTTACTTGAAATGGTTTATAATAAAAACGTTATCATCAATCGTGCAATTCCGCCATTTGATTCGGCTGATATTGCTGAAGGACTGATGAATGATATTCGATTGATTTTTCTAAAACCTGAAGGATCGCTAATTGAATCAGGACTGATGGAGAATGGATCAAACATCTGCCGGTATAAAAGGGATGACGGTATGACAGTGGATGTAATTGTTCCTCCAGAGGGGGGGTGGGAAATCAATCAATATGATTCCTATTTTGGTTTAAATCGTACGGTAAAGGCCGAATTTTTGATAAAGCATGAATCGATGGAAATGAATGATAAAATCCCGGAACGGCTTGAATTGACAGCACATGGCTTTCTGGGATATAAGCTTTCGTTGGATTTGATCGAGTCTGTTCGTTTAACTGCAAGGAATTATCAGCGTGAGCCTTAAAAGGTTAATCCGAAACTCCGTATGTGAACATCCTGAAAAGACGGCCATTATTGAAGAAGATGCTGCTGTCCGTTATGATCTGTTGTTATCGATCATAGAAGAGATTGCCGGTGATCTCCGCGAGTTTGGCATACGGGAGGGAAATCTTATCGGCCTTCGGTTTCCGAATGGCATTGCTTATATTGCGATAACTTTTGCCATTTGGGAAGTAGGTGCCATTGTAGTGCCGATCGGTACGGAATTGAAAAATACCGAAATTGAAGATATTTGCAATACCATGCAGCTCAATGCCATCATACGTGATGAAGCAGGAGATGATGACCTTAAAGGAAAGTGTTCCCTTTTTGACATCCAGTATTTTTATAATAAAAGGTCATCAAAAAATCACGCGGAATATATTGAAAAAGACGTCGCTTTTATTCGTTTCACTTCCGGTACAACAGGTGTTTCAAAGGGGGTTGTTCTGAGTCACAGGGCGATCCGGGAGAGAATTACTGCGATTAATGAAACACTTCAGATAAGCGCGGATGATACGGTCATATGGATGCTGTCAATGGCGCATCATTTTGTTTCAACCATAATACTGTATCTGGCCAATAACGCGACAATTGTAATTGCGAAAAAAATTCTTGCCGGTTCAATCCTGGAGATCACGAACAAATCAGAAGGGACAGTTCTGTATGCTTCGCCGTTTCATTATTCATTACTTGCTTCCGACAATTCCGAAAAAATGCTTTCGACTGTGAGACTCGCACTGTCAACCACCGTCGAATTGTCTGATGATGTATTTAAGAAATTTTATAAAAGATACAAGTTGCCAATTGTCCAGGCATACGGAATTATTGAGATCGGACTCGTGTGCATCAATACGACAGAGCCGTCAAAAAAAGTAGGCTCGGTGGGGAAAGTGCTGCCTGACTACAGAATCAGATTGAAGAATACCCGGAACTATCAGCATAAGAAACATCCATGCGGAGAGATCCTTTTCAGCGGTCCGGGCTTTTTTGACGCATACTTCAGCCCATGGTCCGAGGCTTCTTCCGTGATGGAGGCTAACTGGTTTGATACAGGAGATATCGGCTGGGTTGATGATGACGGATATGTATACCTTTTTGCAAGAAAAAAGGAAATAATCAATATCGCCGGCATGAAGGTATTCCCACAGGAAGTAGAAGGCGTATTGAATCTGCATCCTGATATTAAAGAATCCTACGTATATGGAATGAAGCATTCGCGGTTCGGTGAGCTTGTAATTGCCAATATCGTTCCGGAAAAGGACAGCGAAAAGATTACTGAGGGTGAACTGATCAAGTACTGCCGTGAGAGATTGTCCGAATATAAAATTCCCCAGGAAATTAAGGTTGTTGATCGGATTCAAAAAACACCGGTTACTTTAAAAATTATTCGCAGAAATGAATGACAGTCTCGTAAAAAGTCAAAATTCTGATGGCAAAGAAAAAAGTTCAAGTTCAAGGCGCGCAAATCTCGAGGAATGAGGTGTAGTTAACCTACTCACGCCTATCGGCTACCGTTGCGCTTCGCTTAACAGTACTGACGAGAGATGCAGCGCAACGCCGAAATTGGACTTTTTACGAAGCCATCAATGAATGAAGAGAGAAATAGATGCCTGACATGCTGCAGATTGATCAAATCAAAGGAGAGTTGGTTTCCTTTTTGAAAAATGAAATTTTCGATTCATCGATTGCCCTGGAAACAGATACGGATCTTTTCGAGTCCGGCTTTGACTCGTTTTCACTGGTAAGACTTATTGTTTTCATGGAAAAAAGATTCAGAATCCATATCCCTGAAGAGAATATTACCGAGGAAGTCTTCAGAAATATAAACAGTCTGTCAAAATTGATATATGCTTTTCAAAAAGAATAACAGAATCGATCTAAATGGTATGGACTGCCTTATGATGGCATTCGATTACCAGATGCGGAAAACCGGTTTTGCCGGCAACCTTGCGCAAATTGTTTTAGGACTTCCCGTTCATCTGCCGGAGTCAAAATTCAAAAGCCGCGTTTCTGCTCTCGTTCAACAATATCCGATTTTAAATGCCCCTTTAAAAAGAAAATTTTTCACCCGGATCCCATGCTGGGAAACAATTTCAGGAAGGTCGAACGATTATCCGACAATCAAGGTTCATTATCAGGAGGAAAACGCGGAGAAAGATGAAGATAGCAGGATTTTGAAACAAAAACTGTTTAACAGGCCCATGAAACCAAAAGACGGTGAACAGATCCGATTCGACCTTATCTATTATTCCAGAGGGGGAATGGAGATTGTGATGACCTGGGTTCATGCTCTTATGGATGCACATGGCGCCGAACACTTTCTTTCCATGATCGGCAATCCGGGCATTGCCGAAAAGGCTATGGAGGAAATATCCGAAAAATCATTTATCAAAAGGAGTCAAAACAGCGTTGCAGAGAAAAGCAATGAAGAGAAAAAATGGCCGATGGCCCAAAAGTCATTTGACCATATCGACCGGCTCGCGCTAAACCCTCCGATATCCCTGTTCTCCCGCTTTCATCATTTTTCAAAATCACTGCAGAATTATCAAGTCACTTTTTTTTCTTCGGAAGAGACGAAACAAATTTTAAAGCTGGCAAAGAAAACCTGCGGGCTTTTTAACGAGTCGACTTATTTTGCGGCATCAACCATGTGTGATTTGAAAAATCTTTATCATTCAAAAAGTGTAAAATCGAATTCTTATGTGTTGTCCATGCCGGTCAATCTCCGAAAAAAAGGCACCTATCTGCCTGTTTTCTCAAACCAGTCCACTTCACTTTTATATTCGTTCAAAGAAGATGAGCTCCTGGATTTTAAAACGGTCGTGAAGCATTTTAAATCTCAGACTCGGGATGCCATCAAAAAGGATTTGATTAAAGCAAACGTCTCAGTGATGGAACTTTCAAGATTTTTGCCGACATGGTTTTATATCAAAAAAGTCAAGCAGGCAATGAAAGGGGAAATCGCTTCACTCATTTTCGCAAATCCTGGCCCTGTTTATTCGGGCCTTTCCGCTTTTATGGAAGAAAAGGTTGACTACCTGCACCATCTGCCGATGATCGTTACTCCACCGGGACTTGGCGTACTCTTTTACCAGTTTTCAGGAAAGCTTTATATAACCATTGTTTATACGGAAGGCATTCTTTCCCGGGAAGAAGCTGAAGGTTTCCTCAACGGAATCCGTATTCATTTACTCAACGGAAAGTGAGGTCCGGTGAAGATTCTGATTATAGCCATAAACCAGGAAAAGCTCCCATCGGCTGTCGCGCCCATAGGTGCGGCTTGTGTCGTCAGTATTCTGCAAAAATTCAATCACGATGTTGCCTTTCTTGATCTTTGTTTTTCCAATAATATAAAGCGAAATTTAATCAGGGAATTAAAAAAATCCGATCCGGAAATTGTCGGCCTTTCCATACGAAATCTTGACAACTGCTCTTCCATCGCCAACAAGACGTTTTATAAAATCGCTCGAACCATAATCCGCACAGTAAGGGAGCATTCAAATGCCGAGGTTATTATGGGGGGGGGAGGTGTGTCCGTTCTTCCCCGGGAACTTGCAGAGTACCTTGATGTTTCCTATGCGTTTATCGGAGAAGGAGAAGAAAGCCTTCCCGCTTTTTTGAAGGCATATGAAAATAGAAAAGATTTCAGCAGAGTGCCGGGGCTTTTGTACCGGAATAACAGTACATGGCGGCTGAATCCGGCTGATTTTTCAGGAAAGCTTGATGACTATCCAATATATTCCTATGATCGAATCGATTATAAAAAATATTTTGATCATGGCGGACTCATTGGATATCAGACAAAAAGAGGATGCCCTTTTACATGCATATACTGCAGTTATCGAACATTGGAAGGGGTGCGTCTTCGATTCCGGTCGCCCGGGCGCTGTGTAGACGATATGGAGAGAATTGTCCAAGAAACCGGTTTGAGGGATTTTTTCTTTACAGACGGTGTCTTTAACTGGCCTACGGATCATGCAATTCAGATCTGTGAAGAAATCATTAAACGGGATCTGAATATTCGATGGATCGCCTATTGTAATCCATCCGGCCTTGACCATGAGGTTATTCGAACGTTCAAAACTTCCGGGTGTGTAGGGATAGAACTAGGAGTCGACGCAGTAACAGATAAGATGCTTATAAACATGGGAAAAGGATTTACACGGCAGGATATCCAAAACGCATACAGGGCATTTATTGACGAAGAACTGCCGCTTGCGGTTTTCCTGCTGTTCGGAGGCCCTGGAGACTCCTATGAAGATATGGCTGAAACCCAGAAATGCCTGATGGAATTCGGAAAGGCAAATGCTGTTTTTGCATCACTTGGAATCCGGATTTACCCGGATGCCCCTATATATGACATTGCGTTGAAAGAAGGCGTAATCACCGATCAAACGAATCTCCTTGAGCCGGTTTTCTATATTTCCGAAAGGCTTGGTGAGGACGCCATCGAACGTCTGGACAAGCTTGCGCGGCGTGAAGCGACCTGGAGCACTCCTACTGACTGGAATTCCATTACCGTAAAATCTGTTCAACGCATTTTGAACAGGTTCAGGTCAATTCCCAACTGGAAGGATATTGAGGCCTACGGTGAGCATATGAGAAGAAAACGTTGATGGATCACTATGATGTTATTGTTGTCGGAGCAGGACCGGCCGGTATAGCGGCTGCTGTAAGCTCGGCCCGAAACGGCTGCAAGACGCTTCTTCTGGAAAAGGATTCCGTTCATGGCGGACTTGCGGTAAAGGGCAATATCCCGACGATCTGCGGGCTTTTTATAAAAAGCTCCGGTTCAGCACCTGAATTTTTATATGACGGGTTTCCTTACGAATTTGCTTTGAAATTGATGAAGCATGATTCCGTTACCGGACCTGTAAAAATGGGCCGGGTTCATGTACTTCCCTGCCGCCCCGGAACCTTTCAAAAAGTCTCGACGGATTTCCTTGATGCTGAAAAAAATCTGCAGGTTTTATATAATGTAGAAATTCACGAAGTTCATATTGATGGAAATCGTATTAAAAAGATAGATCTGATAGAAAAAGATATTCGGCATTGCATAGAAACAGATGTGGTAGTCGACAGCACCGGTGAAGCGGCTATCTGCCATATGGCTGGTCTGGCCACATTCCCTGAAAATGAATTCAGCCAGGTCCCGGCAATTATTTTTTCCATGGATACGACCGGAGGGATTTTTTTTTCTCGATCTAAAATTATGAATATGCTGGTACGCATCAAACGCGCAGTTGACTCGAGTGATTTGCATAAGGGATCTGAAGCGGTCAGTTTTGTTCCCGAGGTTGGAGGGGATGCCCTGATCGTCAAGCTTAGTCTGGGTATTTTTCTCAGGCCGAATCAAAGGATTGATATAAACGAACTTGAAAAAAAAGCAAATACTCTCAAAAGAGAACTTGCGGCTTTTTTACTTAAAAATATTGAAGGCTTTGATCAGAACAGTTTGTTCTCCGAGATAAGCCCTGTATTGAAGAGATCCGGCAGAAGAGCAAAGGGCCTTTATGTGCTTACAGGAAATGATGTTTTGGAAGGCTCCGGGTTTTCAGATGCCGCTGCCCGAGGCTGCTGGCCGGTGGAGAAATATCATTTCTCCAAAGGTTCTCAGATATCTTATCCTTTGGATGGAACGTACTATGAAATTCCGGAGCGTTCGTTAACGGTTTCAGGAGTCGAAAATCTTTTTGTTGCAGGAAAATGTATCAGCGCCGACGATGATGCCATTGCATCGGCACGGGTAATCGGATGCTGTCTGGCAACAGGTGAAGGTGCTGCGAAGCTGGCGCGTCAGTTA
>JAQYVL010000305.1 GCA_030145525.1 Desulfobacterales bacterium | reverse complement strand
AACATTGATGGCTTCGTAAAAAGTCCAATTTCGGCGTTGCGCTTCATCCCTCGTCAGTACCGTGGAGGGCAGCGTAGCGGTAGCCGAAGGCGTACGTAGGTTAACTACGACTCATTCCTCGGGATTTGCGCGCCTTGAACTTGAACTTTTTTCTTTGCCATCAGAATTTTGACTTTTTACGGACTGTCGATATTGATGGTTTTGTAAAAGTCTATGAATTCATGCTGCCTTTTTTATTTTTTTCAAATAACAATGGGTTAAAATGAACGGGCTGACATTCCTGGACATATGAGCCGGAGGCGCGGCTTGATTTTTATTGAGTTGTGATTATAGTTATAAACTATGAAGACATTTAATGAAAAAATTCCAGGACCCAAAGAGATTGAAAAGGAGATCGGCGAATTTCTTTCCAAAAAGTTCGGCGACAGTGTAAAGATCGTTTCTCCAATTGTTTTACCTCAGGAAGACCCTTCGGTCGATAAAGGGGAAAAACTGGAGAAGGGGAAACCCATCAATTTTAACATGATTCCCGAAGATCTGGTTGCCTATCTGGATCAGTATATCGTGAAACAGGATAAGGCCAAAGCCATTCTTGCCACTAAAATATGCACTCATTTTAACCGTGTGAAACGAAACCAGGAACATCCTGACGGTGCAGGTGAAATGGTTGGCAACATCAAGAATAATGTTCTTATGATGGGTCCAACCGGCGTTGGCAAAACATACATGATAAAATTGATTGCAAAAAAGCTCGGTGTTCCTTTCGTAAAAGGAGATGCCACAAAGTTCAGTGAAACCGGTTATGTCGGTGGAGATGTGGAGGATCTTGTAAGAGATCTGGTAAGAGAAGCGAACGGGGACATTAATCTGGCCCAGAATGGCATCATCTATATCGACGAGATTGATAAAATTGCATCGTCTTCAAATATGCACGGGGCTGATGTATCAAGAACCGGCGTTCAGAGGGCGCTTCTAAAGCCCATGGAAGAGACGGATGTAGAGATGAAGGTGCCTCATGATCCCGTATCCATGATACAGGAGATTGAGCGGTTTCGAAAATCAGGGAAACGGGAAGATAGCATTGTCAATACAAAGAATATTCTTTTTATCATGAGCGGAGCCTTTTCAGGTCTGGATAATATCATCAGAAAGAGAATGACCGATCAGACAATTGGTTTTGGCGCCAGTATCAATAACAGAAAGCAGCAGTTTGAAGTTTTCAGGCATATACGGTCAGAGGATCTCATAAAATTTGGTTTTGAATCGGAATTTGTCGGGAGACTGCCTGTAAAATCGGTATTTGAAGAGCTTTCGGAGAAAGATCTCTACACGATATTAAGGAATCCCAACAATCCGATTATTCTTGGAAAAAAGCTTGATTTCGCAGCCTATGGAATCCAGGTTAAATTTGAAGATGCCGCTCTTAAAGAATTTGCGAAGATGGCCTTTCAGGAAAATACAGGAGCCAGAGGACTTGTGAGCGCAGTTGAAGAGGCGCTGCTTATTTTTGAGAACAAATTGCCTTCTACAGATATTCAAAAATTTCCTGCAACCCTTTCCATGATTAAAAATCCAAAAGCAGGCCTTGAAAGATTTCTGGAATCAAAGAAAGATAAAAAATGGGATGAGATGTTTGATCGGATTTTTGAGGAAGAAAAAGAAGCGATCAAGACGTATTTCCAGAAAAATCGGGAGCATCTGGGGAGAAAATATAAGCTCACCCTTTCCGGGCAGCGTATTGATATCGCTGCTGAGTATTATTGCCGAAACATAGTGGATATCGACAATACGCTTAAAAGGGTAAAACTTCATTATGATGATGTAAAGAAACTTGAGCTGTACTTTTTTAACAAACAGGATATCAATATTGTTCTGGAGGAGGATGCCATTGATTATATCATTGAGCAAATTGTTTCGGGAATAATGGATTTCGAAAAATTTTCAAATAAGATATCAAATGACTTTGAGTACGGCCTGAAACTGGTTAAAGAAAAGACAGGAAGAAACAGGTTTTTTATCACAAAAGAGGCGCTTGTCGCGCCTGACAGTTATATCGCCAATCTGCTAAAGGACAGGTACCTGCCGCTGGAAAAAAAAGATCTTCAGCAGTAATACATAATGTTGGGGAAATGGATTAGATGATTGGTATCTCAAAGCTTTATTGTGGAACAACAGAACCTTCCGATACCCTGCGATATGGGAGCCATTCCGGGGACCTTCCGTCACATCTTCTTAAGTTTTCAAGCGATAAACGTCCGGTGGTTGTCTGGAATGTGACTCGGCGATGTAATTTAAAATGCGTTCACTGTTATGCCGACGAAGACAATCATGCGGGGGATTATGAACTGACGACAACGGAAGGCAGAGAACTGATAAATGATCTGGCGGGATACGGCGTACCTGCCCTTCTATTCTCCGGGGGAGAGCCGCTTGTCAGGCCCGATCTTCCGGAACTTGCCGCGTATGCAGTGGAAAAAGGAATGCGTGCGGTAATATCTACAAACGGCACTCTTATCACTTCTGAAAAAGCAAGGATTTTGAAAGATATTGGCCTCTCTTATGTTGGCATCAGCCTTGATGGTATGGAAGAAGTAAACGACCGTTTGAGAGGTGTTCGCGGCGCTTTTGCTGCCGCGCTTGACGGGATCAGAAAGTCTCAGGCCGCCGGAATAGAAGTGGGCCTTCGTTTTACGATCAATAAATATAATGTGGATGAGATATCCGGAATTTTTGATCTTCTTGAGGAGATGGATATATCCCGTGTATGTTTTTATCACCTGGTATATGCAGGACGCGGTTCAGACCTCGTTAAAGAGGATCTGACTCATGAAGAAACAAGAAGAGCGGTAGATCTTATTATTGACAGAACAAATGATCTTTATAAAAGAGGAATACATAAGGAGGTTCTGACGGTAGACAACCATGCAGACGGACCTTATTTGTATCTGAAGCTTCTGAAGGAAAATCCGGAACGCGCGGAAGAGGCTCTGGGACTCCTTAAAGTGAATGAGGGGAACGATTCGGGCCGGGGAATTGGATGTGTCAGCTGGGATGGATCCGTATATGCAGATCAGTTCCGGCGTCATCACAGCTTCGGCAACATACGGAAACGTCCCTTTTCGAAAATTTGGAGTGACACGTCCGATCCTTTGCTTAGCAAACTGAAGGAGAAGAAAGACCATGTAAAAGGAAGGTGCGTAACCTGCAACTGGCTTGATATCTGCGCCGGGAGTTTCAGAGTTCGTGCGGAAGCCATGACAGGTGATGTTTGGGCGCCGGATTCGGCGTGTTATTTGACAGACGAAGAAATCTCAGAGACAGTTTAAAATAGCCCACTTTTGTCCAATATCGGCGTCTGACTTAAATTTTAATCCTCAAAATATAAAATATATTCCTGCGGTTAAAATTTTCGTCATCCTTGATCTTGAACAAAATTGAACGGTTTTAATTGGTCTTTCATTTTCAAGGGAGGTAAAAAAAATGTTGTTTCCAGATTACAGACCCAGAAGGATGAGACAGAATGAAACATTACGAAGAATGATCCGGGAAACCGTTTTAACCGTTGATGATCTGATCCTGCCGCTTTTCGCTATTGAAGGAAAAGGCATAAAAAATCCTATTCCATCCATGCCTGGTCATTACCAGCTTTCCATTGACAATCTTGTTAAAACCGCATTAACAGCTGAAAAGCTGGGTATACCCGCCATTATGCTTTTTGGACTTCCCGACAAAAAAGATCCATTGGGAACAAAAGCATACGCAAAAGACGGAATTGTTCAAAAAGCGGTTAAGGACCTGAAAAATAAGCTTTCGGATATGGTTGTAATCACTGATGTCTGTCTTTGTCAGTATACGGATCATGGTCACTGTGGAGTTTTGCAGGGAGATACCATTGACAATGATGCCAGTCTGGATCTCCTGGCAAAGGTTGCGCTGTCTCATGCAAAGGCAGGAGCCGATATGGTGGCGCCTTCCGATATGATGGACGGAAGAGTAAGTGAGATCCGTGAAACGCTGGATGAAAACGGTCTCAGTCACATTCCTGTCATGTCCTATTCCGCCAAATATTGTTCCGCATATTACGGGCCTTTCCGCGAAGCTGCCCATTCCGCCCCTCAGTTCGGAGATCGGAGAACATATCAGATGGATCCTTCCAATGCTTTGGAAGCGATTCGTGAAGCTTCCATGGATGTTGAAGAGGGGGCGGATGTGATTATGGTCAAGCCGGCACTTTCTTATCTTGACATCATTTGCCGCATCCGGGACGAGATAGATCTTCCGGTTGCAGCCTACAATGTCAGCGGCGAATATGCCATGGTTAAAGCCGCTGAAAAAATGGGGTGGATAGATGGGGAAAAAGTCATGATGGAGACGCTTACTTCCATAAAGCGTGCGGGAGCGGATATGATACTGACCTATTTTGCCATGGAAGCAGCGGAAATTTTACGAAAGAATCAATAATTACATCAGAAATTAGGGATCTGGTGTTATAATGCGCAAAAGACATTTAACAATTATCGACTGGATATTGACGCAGGCAAAATTTATAGAAGACAGTTCCTTCCCTCATTTCAGCGACTGGAGGCGGGAAGTTTATTTTCAGAAATCAAAATTGTGGTCTGACCCGGCAGACATTGCAATTGCCGGCGGTTTTTTCGCAGACCGGGTCAGTTATGCGTTTGCCGCGGGGTATCATTCGAGCCTTCATCGCCTGGTTCCTTCACTGCCTTTTGACACCATCACCGCATTTTGCGTAACAGAAGAAGGAGGAGGGCATCCGCGGGCAATTAAAACGAAAATGGAATCGGTCAAGAGCAATGAGAATGGCCTGTCCTTATTCAGGTTAAACGGAACAAAGAAATTTATTACCTGTGCCAGCGAAGCGGAGCTGCTGGTAGTGGCCGTATCCACCGGAGTCGGTGCGGACGGTAAAAATCATATCCGCATGGTGCTTTTGAATCGTGGAATGCAGGGGATAACGGTAATACCGATGAAGGATTTACATTTTGTTCCGGAAATTAGCCACGGTATTCTCCGGTTGGAAGATGTTGAGGTCATGGAAACCGATCTGCTGCCGGGTGACGGGTATACGGAATATATCAAGCCGTTTCGCACCATTGAAGATCTTCACGTATCCGCTGCCATCCTGGGATATTTATTTCGTATTGCATGCCTCTATGATTGGCCCAGGGAAGTAAAAGAAAAAATCCTGTGTCTTATGGTCACAGTCAGAACTCTTGCGGTGAGTGACCCGGATGCCCCTGAAGTTCATATCGCTTTTGGCGGTGTATTCAGCCAGATCTCCAATCTGCTTCAAGCTGTTGCTCCTTTTTGGGAAAATGTTGAAATAGAGATCCGGAAAGCATGGGATCGGGATAAAGAACTGTTAAATGTCGCCGGGTCCGCCCGAAAAAGGCGTTTACAAACGGCCTGGTCATTTTATGAGGATTAGAAATGGTTGAGTGTTTCCGGTGAATAATGGCTGCATCTGAATATTTTATCCGCATCAGCCAATGATATATGTCCCGGTGCCGGCAGCGATAAGTACATCTCTGTCGTTATGGAGCTGCATTCTGACGACAGCTACCTTCATTCCTGTCCGCATGACCGAACCGGTGGCAACGAAATATTTTCCTTTGCCAGGGCGAAGATAATCGATTCTGAGATCGATTGTCCCCACCTTAAACAGACGCTTTGCGATTTCATCCTGCGGTCGTCCTGCCATCTTCCCGATTACATCCGCCATGGAGATAATTCCGCCGGTAACATCCAGTACAGAGGAGATAACGCCTCCGTGAAGTATTTTTTTCAGGGTGTTTCCTACTAGCTCATCTCTCATCTCAAATTTGAGACGTATATCATTTTTGTCGATAGACTCTATCTTTAGCCCAAGAACCTTGTTAAAAGGGATTCCATCCTCAAAAAGGTTTTTAAGAAGATTGAGCATTTCATCAAGATTTTTCCGATCGTTACTCATAAAGGGAACTCCGTAAATTTAAAATGAGATAACCATAATCCTTGGAGATGGTTTTTTTGTCCGGCTGAACGCTTCACGGATTAACCATCATAACCGCATCTGTCGGACAATCCTCTGCACAACTCCCGCAACCGGTGCAAATGGCTTGATTCAGCAAATTAGGATACTTATGATTTGGAATGCCGCTGCTTGCCACGGACATGGACAGACAGTCCACCGGGCATGAATCTATGCAAATTACGCATGAGTTGCATTTTTTGATGTTAAACCGGGGGATTTTCTTTTCCTTACGTTCTTTTTTGTTGGCCATACCGATACCTCATTTTATTTTCAGCCGGATTGGTGTATTGCCCATGATCGCCTTCATCATAGATTGTTTTTTGAATCTTCGATGCCAAGCCGGTCAAGTGATGAAGTCGTAGGCTCTCCGGTTTGGGGATCCCATCCAAATTCCCGCCAGTAGTCCGACATCATGGTTTCCAGATCCACGGTGCGGCCTTTGTTTGCGCCTTCCTTCTGCGGCGGCAGCCCCAGAGCCCGCAAACCGGCTTTTACTTCCCCGGGTTTGATTCCCTGTTTGACGTTAAATGCCTGACGCAGGGTCTGAATCCGTGCCCCGATTTCCATATATTCCTCCGGGGTTTTATTCCACCCGGTGGCCGCATTGAACCACTCAAAAATAGGAAAACGCGGGGTTCCCATAAAGGCGCCAAACATGCAGGCCCCGGCACCGTTTAAAAGACCCATGTATTTGCTGCATGCTGCACCGAATGCGGCCTTTGTTTCATCTGCCACATATTTTCCGTTTTTATGATAAATCATGGAAAAGAGGCCGAATTTAGGCACGTTCTTCACTCGTTTCCAGAGCTGATACATCTCGTAATACATTTGTGATCCAATGGTGTGTTTGCCGGGTGACGGTTCCACAGCATAGTGAAGGTTGTAGCCGGGATCGTTTCGGCCATCATGCATCGGCAAGTCCTGGCCACCCACCTGGGAAGCGTAGTGCATGGAATTTAACCCCAGTTTTTCTGCAGCCTTTTTGGACCCGTCCGCCAGAAGATCACCGATTCCTTCCCGCTTGATCATTTTTTTCAGCAGGGCCACAATGGCTTCGGTGTTGCCCCAGCTCAATTCGAGTCCGTCGGTATCTTCGGTGGTCAGAAGTGCTTTTTCAAAGCATTCAATGGCAAATGCAACTGTCGAGCCGGCTGAAATGGTATCCATTCCCGCCCGGTTCAGCAGTTCGTTCATATAAAAAATGCTGTCCGGATCTTCATTCATGCACAGGCCGCCAAGAGCTAAAACCGTTTCGTATTCGGGCTTGTGGGTTTCGCTGAATTCCCCGCCGGTTTTACCCTTGATTGCACATATGCCGCCGCAGCCCAGAGGGCAGGAATAGCAGTGATATTTAACCGTTTCACATTCTGTAAAGACATCGGGATTTACCGGTTTTGACTTTTTAGGCCCGAAATCCTTATTGCTTCCCAGCCAGTTTTTAACCGGTGCATCTCCCATTTCGATGCTGGCTTGATTCATACTGACGGTTCCCCATTTTCGCAGCATGATTTTATAAAGCAGACCATCCTGTACCATCTGGGTGGGCAATATCCGAAGCATTGCACCAAGGTAAGCCGTCATGGGGCCGGTAAGAAACGGCGGCTGGAACTGGACCCATTTGTTGCACTTTTTGCTCAGTTTCTTCATTTTATCACGGTTATGGGGAGTCACCCTTTTAACGCCTGATAAAATCACCGCCTTTAGTTTTTTGGAACCCATGACCGCTCCCAGCCCCGAGCGGGCGGCCATTCGCCCTCTATCGTTTGAAATCCCTGAGATCAGGGAAAGCTTTTCACCTGCCGGACCAATGCAGACTACGCGCGGCTTTTTTTTGCCAATGGATCGTTCAAGCAGAATTTCTTCCGTTTCAATGGCATCTTTGCCCCAGAGGTCAGAGGCGTCCCTGATCTCCGCCTTACCTTTTGCCACGGATAGATATACCGGTTTTTCACTGATGCCGGTAAAAAAGATTCCGTCATAACCGCATCTTTTAATCGCCGGTGAAAAAGTACCACCGCAATTGGCATCACCCCATCCTCCGGTCAAAGGAGATTTTCCCACCACCATCCATCGTCCGGTAAACAGGCTTCCTGTGCCTGTCAGAAGACCGGATAAAAAACCGAGCATGTTGTCCGGTCCGAGTGGTTCGGCATCTTTTGGAATATTTTTGTAAAGCATGTAAGCGCCAAGACCCAGACCGGAGAGATATTTTTCATAGACTTCATCCGGAATGACTTCCTCCTGGATCTTACCGCTGCTCAAATCCACCCGAAGTACTTTGCCCATATATGCGTGTCCCATATCCCCTCCTTTTACCAGGTGTAAGCTTCGTTCAGTACATTCATGGCATCCTTTTCATCCATTTCCAATGGATTAAAAGTCAGCGTACCGTCATTGATGGCCGCCTGAGCGATGCTTTCCAGTTTATTTCTGGGTACCCCGGCCTCTTTTAAATTCCGAGGCAGACCACAGAGGTCGTACAGGTTCTGCTGCAGCTTTCTGACCAGAACAATTGTCCTTGCCGCCCGCCGTTCTTCGGGCATTTTGGTATACTCTTCCATGCCGCCAAGGGGAAGCAGCAGTTCCGCAACATATTTTTCCGTTTTTTCGAGATTGTATTCCAGCCCGATAGGTAAAAATATCGACATGGCCATACCGTGCGGTATATGGCAGATTGCACCGACGGAATGCCCCAGTGCATGCACCATCCCGCACATGGAATTCGAAAAGGCAGCTCCCGCCATGGTCGACGCATTGGCCATGGCCGAACGGGCATCTTCGTCATTCCCGTCCTCCACCGCTTTGGGCAGATTTTCGCTGATCATCTTGATGGCGGCAAACGCATAGGCATCGCTTAAAGGATTTTTCTGCAAACAGGTGTATGACTCCATGGCATGGGACAACGCATCCATACCGGTGGCAGCCGTGATATGCGGCGGCATGGTTATGGTCATTCGGGGATCGAGTATGGCAACTTTTGGAAACAGAAGATGGGAAGCAAAACCCATTTTTACATTCTTTTCCGTATTCTTTATCACGGCGGCAAGGGTAACTTCGGATCCGGTTCCGGCTGTAGTGGGAATAACGACAAACGGCTGCATCGGTTTTTTCAGCCTGTCCGCACCCTCAAATTCCATCAAATTATCGGAATTTTCACTGATCACGATATTGACCCCCTTGGCCGTATCGATGGGAGAACCGCCTCCGACAGCCACGATTGCGTCACAGCCGTTTTCACGGTAAACGACTGCAATGTCGTTCACGACTTTGCTGGATGAATCCGGCGGCACATCGTCGAAAATGGCACCTATGGTCATGCCGGAACTGTCAAATGCAGCCTTGACATGCTTCATCAATCCGGCCTTAACAACTCCTTTGTCGCTTACAATGATCGGCCGGCTCACACCCAGCTGATCGAGTTCATAAGGAAGATTATCAAGCGCCTTGTTCCCTGACAGGATTTTTACAGGATTAAAAAATTCATAATAACTGGGCAGCATAATTTAGCTCCTAATGTTAAGAGGTTGATTTTTAAAGAGTGGTTCATTTTTTATTACAGCCCGAAAGGTACGCCGATAACGTTGACGACAACTTTAACCATCAATTTTTTAAGCGGCATGGGAGGCACACGCTTCAGCAGACGTTTACAGATAAATTTCGGGTAAAGAAGTGTTAACAGGGTGTTCAGGCAGCGGGTAAATGCCATAGCATAGGCGATGTCGCCTTTTACCGTCATTCTTCGTTCGGCAAATGCCTGGGCTGAACCAATCTGGGGGGTCAGTACCAAAAAAGCGCATTCGAGGTTCTTAAAATTAACCACCAGGTCACCGTCATCGTACTTTGTACCGCGGTATTTAAGCCGGCCATTTATTTTTTCCAGGGCCATTCGCGGGCCAAAAGGCAGAACATTCATAATGACAATGAACCCTTCAGGCCAGGCGGAAACTTCTTTTTTTATGTCCGGATCGTGTCTGGCTCCCGACTGAAAGGCCCGCCCCAAAACTATTAACACAATTTTGGCTACCAGGGCTTTAAACCATTTTTTGCCGGGTGTAATCGGACGATATTGTTTGCCCATGATGACTCCTCCCATCCTTATTAAGTCTCGCATCTTAATTAAGTTTCACCTGAAGGATCGTCTTTGATCCGTATGCTTGATTCCTGTTTTTCATGCCCGACAATAATTGCTGAAAAGGTAAAGAGCACCAAACGCTATGCCGGGAGGTCGGGAATATGGTTATCGCGCCATTTTCAATAGATAACGGACTATATCTTTAACCGTAATATTCTGGACCTTCAGCATGGATTGAATTACAAAGCCGTCCAGAACCGCGACCAGTATGGTCGATAGGACTTCGAGATCGTTTTGTCCCGGAAGAATTTTTCCAAGGCCCTCTTCCATGGTTTCAAACCAGTGCCGATAGGTTGCAATAAACCTCTCTTTCAAGACCTTGTGTTTAGTCAGGGCCTCCCGGATCAGATAAAGATGCAGGCGGCTCCTGGTTTCCGCCTTTAATATTGTTTCCACCATAGCGGTTAAAACGGTTTCAGGCGAAGACGGCCCCTTGATTCGGTCAATCAGCATAAAAAGATCGTTTGAAATCTGTTCGATGTGATCCACCGCAATCTCGAAAATCAGTTCATTTTTCGTAGCATAATAATAGTACAGGGTGCCCTTGCTGATACCGATTTCACGCGCGATATCCGACAGACTGGTATTATCGATCCCTTTTTGAATGATCAGGCGGCTGGCACCTTCGATAATTGTCTTTTTTTTCTGAACACGTTTGTTATTGGTTTCCATTTTTCTCCAAAAATTCGGCCGGCCGGCCGACTAATTATTTTTCCATACATGATGCCCTGAATCCTGTCAAGGAGTATCCATTTTATTTTTCATAGTTCTCATTCGCCCCAGCTGTGCCTTTTATCTCATTGACACAATCGTTTCTTGAATATACAAAGATAGTTGAAAAGCGAGTTCTTATCTTTTTCTATTTATATTGTCCAATTTTAAAGTTAGGAGATTATAAGATGACGAAAAAACTAATCCTGTGTTTAGTACTTACGGCTTTCCTTAACCCGCTGTGTGCATTGGCAAATCAACAGGCCAAAGTTGCCATTAAAATTGCCACATTAACTCCCAGAACCTCCATGAGCGGCGAGTTGCTCAATAAACTCAACCAGGAAATAAAAATCCAGACCGACAATAACGTAAAACTCAAAATATATTACGGCGGTGTGCACGGAGATGCTAAAAATGTTCTGAACAAGATGAAAGTCAGGCAGATTCATGGCGGGATGCTGGCCGGTTACGGACTCGGGCAGATTGTACCGAAGGTGCGGGTTACCAGCTTACCGTATCTTTTCAAGAATTACGATGAAGTTGAATACGTGCGGTCCAAGCTGAATGATAGAATGGAACAGGCCTTTGAGGAAAATGGTTTTATTATACTTGGATGGTACGATATCGGGTTTGTATACAGCTTTACAAAAGTTCCTGTCACTTCCCTGGAAATCGCCCGGAAGCAGAAGTACTGGGCGCCGGAAGGCGATCCGCTTGCCCAGGCCGCTTATCGTTCACTGGGAATCTCGCCGGTAGCACTTTCGCTTATGGATGTGCTGACGTCTCTGTCAACCCGTCTCATTGATGCAGCCAGCGCGCCGCCGATAGCAGCGGTCGCTTTTCGCTGGCATACCAAATTTCAATACATGACAGAGTATCCTTCAACTAACGTGCTGGGAGGAATGGTGATCACCAAACACATTTGGGATAAAGTAACACCTGAAAATCAGAAAAAAATTCTGGCATTAACACGCGAATGCTGTCGAAATATATCTAAGGGCTATAGAAAACAGAATGAACAAAGCATTGAAGTAATGAAAGATGCAGGGATCTCAATAGTCAGACCCAAGGACCCGGAAGACTATAAGAAATTCATTAATGATACGACAAAAAAAACTATGAATGCTCTGGTCGGAGACATGTTTTCTCAGGAATTGCTTGATGAGACACTTGCTCACCTTGCGGAATACAGAAAAGCACACCCGGACAGCCGTGTGGAAAAAATTGAATAGGACCGGTTTTAAAACCTCCAATTGGGTATAGGCCGCGGTGGAACGAGGGGGGGTAACCGAAGGAAGGTAGTCTGACAATCTGTAGAACCGGTTCAATCTTTTCTGACACTCATGTAGATCTAAATAAAGATTTCCAATAGCAAATCGCAATTTTAAATATAAAACTGTATAGGACATACTTCTGGAAAATATCAAAGATTTTCAGTCTTATGAATTTACTGAGATCGGAATATCAAATCATCAGCAAGCTTTCAATTTCTTACCGTTAGCAGTACAGTATTAAACAAACTGACCTGTTGTCTGCAATCTACCTAATTTGTT
>JAQYVL010000304.1 GCA_030145525.1 Desulfobacterales bacterium | reverse complement strand
TCATCTTTCTTTGTTTTCAGATGACCGTTCAGTTTCTGGTCTTGGACGGCATTTAGAATTTTTCCGTATAATGGACCCGGAGCAATTCCAAATTGGACCAGATCCCTTCCTTTGATTAAAACCTTTGTTTGCCGCAGTCGGGTAAAATAAAAAGAAACTGCCTTCTCAACCCTTTTCTGTTTTGTTGTCGCCATCATGTAAAGAATTAATTCCGTCTTAAAAACGTTCAGCCATTTATAAATGGTACTGTTTTTCGCAGGCAGCTTTCTCTCCAGACGGTTGAGGCACTTTTCGGCCTCAAATCTTTCATTGCTGAAAAATTTCAGGTAACGGGGTGAAAGTTCCAGATGCCTGCAGATCTCTTCTGAAGTTTTCATGTCACAATGCCGAATAAGAATCAGAAAATAGACGGCCCACTTATTATAGGATTCTTCCAAAAATAGCAAATCATGCCATGTTATCACTTTATGTACTGAATTTAATAGACGAACCAGGTTTTTGTGTATCTTGACGGACGGATGGATAAACTGCAGAAGGTTGTAGTCGGAAAGTCTGATTATGGCAGGAGTTGGGTTTTCCTCTTCAAAAATTTGCTTAATCTCCATAAAAAGCCGCCTGCCGCTCAGCTGCTTGAAAAAATTCATTTTAACCGCATTTTCTATTAATCCTGATGTCAGTTTGCCGATTGAGAATCCAAACCTCTGTTCAAACCTTATCGCCCGGAAACCTCGGGTCGGATCCTCTACAAAACTCAGATTATGGATTATTCGGATGACTTTTCCCTTTAAGTCACGCTGGGCGGAAAAAAAGTCGATGAGTGTGCCAAAATTATTAGGCGACAATTGAATGGCGAGTGTATTGATTGTGAAATCGCGTCTGAAAAGATCCAGTTTTATTGAACTCATTTCAACGGTTGGGAGTGCGGCCGGGCTTTTATAGTATTCCATCCTGGCTGATGCGACATCAATTTTAAAACCCTCCGGGAAAATAATTACAGCAGTACCAAATTTCTGATAAGCATTTATACGTGCGCCTTTAATTTTTGCATACTTTTTTGCAAAAGCGATTCCGTCGCCCTCGATTACGATATCAATATCTTCGTTCTTTCTGTATAAAAAAAGATCTCTTACGAATCCGCCAACCACATAAGAGTTGAAACCAAGTTCGGTTGCTGTTTCTCCGATAGACTTCAGCATATCAAGCAGGTTTTTTTTCAAACGTTCTTTCATCAGCTTACGAACGTTGCGTGTCCTTGCTGTTTGCGGCCCCTGGAAAGAATCGTGACCTTTTCCGTTTTTTTGAAAATCCTGATCAACAAGAATGTTCAGAAGATTTGTGCGTGTAATAACGCCTTTTATTTTATCATTTTCCATGACAGGCAGAATGCGTTGTTTGTTTTCAATAATTTTTTCCTGTATTTCTTTTATATCGGCTTCAATCGGCACGGAGGCGATTTCAGTACTCATATATTCCTTTACAGGTACCGAATTCAAATCATGAAATATCGCTTTCTCTACAACCTGCCTGGAAATATAACCGAGGAGTATTTCTTTCCTATTTTTTTTATCCATAACCAGAAGTGCGTTGACGTTATACCTGGTCATTTGTATGCCTGCATCACTACAGGAAATCTCCGGTCCAATGGAGATTGCCGGGGAGGACATGATTTCAGCAGCGGTTTGAGCCGGACTGATCGTACGATACAGGATTTCAAAAAGCTGCTGCTCAACCTGTGCGAGCGTCCGGTCGCGGATCGTGGCCGCAGCGGCAAACGGATGCCCACCTCCTCCCAGAGGCGTAAGAATTTTACCTACATCAACCTCCGGTATTCTGCTTCGAGCCACGACATAAATTTTATTTGCCATACGTGCAATTGCAAAAAGGGCGTTCAGGCTTTCCACTTTCATCATTTTGTGGACCAGAATCGCGAAGTCAGGTATATAACTTTCATGTGAAACATTTGTCGAAGTAATTTCCACACCGTTTATTTTAAAGCGGGTAGCCGACTGAAGCATATCATTTAAAATGTTAACCTGCTCCGGGTTTATCTCTCTTGAAATCATGTCGGAAATGACATTCAGGTTGGCGCCCTTTGACAGCAGGAAAGCGGCGGATTTTAAATCCTGTTCGGTTGTGGATGAGAATGTAAAAGAACCCGTATCTTCATATATTCCCAAGCACATAATGGTCGCTTCATCCGGCGTGAGGTCGATTTTTTTTTCTGCGATTATTTTTGTCAGTATGGTTGTGTTGGCACCGGTTGCATCGTAAAAATCAGAATCCGGTTTGATATCTTCAGGTCCGCGGGGGTGATGATCATAAACATGAATTTCGATTTCCGGTCTGGACAAAAGATGTGAAAGCTTTCCAATACGGTCTTCACGCCTTGTATCAACCAAAACCAGACGTTTTATATTTGAAAAATCAATTTTTTTAATGTCCACCATATTGAAAAGATAGGCCATCGAATCGATAAGAAAATTACGAAGACTTTTTTCATATGATCCAGGAAATACAATGAGGGCCCCGGGATAGAGTTTCTGGGCGGCCAGCATGGAAGCGACAGCATCAAAATCGGCATTTACATGTGTGGTAATGACCGTCAGGTTTTGTTGATTCTCAGACTTTGACATAATAATAATCTCGTGAGATTTTTTCTTAAGCCACCAAAATTGATTCCGACCTGAAAACTATAAAGGGTGATACAACGTTACCGTAGGTTTATCAAGCTCAAGTGTATTGTGGTATGGCAGACGTGTTCTATACCGTATTTTTTGATGATTGGAAATGGCTATAAGCGATACTATAAATGATATCTCAAATAAAACCAGCTAAAACAGTTGTTGTTTGGCACAGACTGTGATAGCAGGATATCTTAATCTTGACGGCTTCGTAAAAAGTCCAATTTTTTTGTTGCGCTTCATCTTGTATAATTGCGGAATAGGCTAACTATGCACGCCTTCGGCTACCGGTGCACTGTCGTGCACGGTATTATACAAGACTCGCGCGCCTCGAAATTGAACTTTTTACTTTGCCGTCTGTTTTGCGACTTTTTACGAATTTATCAATCTTAGTAAGATCGCATATAAACATTTCAGACGGGAAAGACAGATATCTGCCGGGATCGGTTTGCGGATAAATACATATTGTATGTTCGGTTTCAGATTTTTTGTCTAAAAATAACGGTTTTTAATCCATCGAAACATGAAAAGCACACCAAAGCCGGAATATAATCATATTTTTGGTCCCGTTCCATCAAGGAGACTCGGGTTTTCTCTTGGTGTGGATTTGATGCCGCATAAAACATGCTCTCTGGATTGCGTGTACTGTGAATGCGGGAAAACCACTCACTTGACAATAAAGCCGGATGAATATACTCCAGTTGACAGGATAAAGCATGAGCTTAATTCTTTTCTGGCTTCAAACCCCAGGCTGGATTACATTACGTTTTCAGGCTCCGGTGAGCCCACCCTTCATAGTGGTATAGGGGAAATCATCAGTTATATAAAATCCGATTTTCCGGATTACAAAGTGGCTCTTTTGGCAAACAGTACACTTTTTTATTCCGCTGAAATTCGAAAAAAGATTCTGGATGCCGATCTTATCATCGCGTCTTTTGATGCTGTGTCGGAAGAGCTTTTCAGAGCGATAAATCGTCCCCATCCCGGTCTTGACAGCAAGACTATTGTTGATGGAATTATTGCGCTGAAAAATGAATATTCAAATAAATTCTGGATTGAAGTTTTTATCGTTCCGGGGTTTAATGATAACATGGATGAAATCACTCTTATTCAAAATTTTATGAACAGCATCAAACCAAACCAGATTCATCTGAATACTCTTGACAGGCCGGGTACTGAAAAATGGGTGGAACCGGCAAGTGAAAATGTATTAAAAAAAATACATGCCTGTATGCACAATGTTAAAATAGTCCAAAATATCGACTATTCAGCATCGGCAAAGAGATCTTCGGTTGATATTTTAAAATCTATTTTAACCACTTTAAAGCGCAGGCCCTGTACTGTAGAAGATCTTTTGAAAAGCACAGGTGCCGATTTGAATAGAGTGAATCAATATCTTGACATTCTGCTGAAAGATGGAGAGGTTAATAGGGAAAAAATGCCGCGGGGAATATTCTACACAATTCACTCGAAAACGCCTTGAAGGCAGAATGATTATAGTGCATGAGAGAATACAAGCCATAGTACAGCTTTGTGATTCAATAATCAGGCATGATTTTTGCTAAAATTTAAATTGTTACATGTCTGCCCGGTATGCAGTGTGGTATGAGTTCGTCAAAAATGATAATTTTGGAATTGTTATAATAATTTCACATGGTCTTCGTTGCTTGCAAAGGGGGAGGTTATGCCGGTATTTAAGTGGGAAGGAAAAAATAAAAAAAATAAAGTTCAGAAAGGAGAGATGGAGGCTGCTAATGAAGGGGCTGTCAGGGCTCATCTCCAAAGAATAAGAATCACACCGACCAAGGTAAAACCCAAACCAAAAGATCTTTTTGCAAATGTCGCGTTTCTTCAACCCGGGATAAAGCAGGAAGATATTATCGTTTTTTCAAGGCAGTTTTCGACAATGATTGATGCCGGACTGCCCATAATTCAATGCCTTGATATCCTATTTTCTCAGCAGGAAAATGTGACATTTAAAAAGATGCTGAAAACACTCAAGGAATCTGTGGAGGGCGGCAACACGCTGGCTGAATCTTTAAAGAAGTTTCCAAAGGTGTTTGATTCACTTTATGTCAATATGGTTGCCGCAGGCGAAGCCGGCGGTATTCTTGACGTCATCCTCAGGAGACTGTCCACTTATCTTGAAAAGGCCGCCAAGTTAAAAAAACAGATAAAAAGTGCCATGATGTATCCCCTGATTACACTTGCAATTGCATCTATCGTTGTCATTGTTATTCTTGTGTTTGTTATCCCGGTTTTTGAGGAAATGTTTGCTGATTTCGGCAAGGAACTTCCAATTCCAACACAGATAGTCGTGAATGCCAGTGAGATCGTAAAAAGTAAAATCCACTATATTATCGGAGCGCTTATTTTGTTCATCTTTGCGTACAAGAAATTTTATGGAACGCCAAAAGGCAGGGCCCTGATGGATGATCTGTTTTTGAAATTGCCGGTTGTCGGTATTTTAATACGCAAGGTAGCGGTATCAAAGTTTACAAGGACCATGGGAACAATGATGTCAAGTGGTGTTGCCATTCTTGATGCCCTCGATATTGTCGCCAAGACTGCGGGTAATACAACCGTTGAGAAAGCGATTTACAAAGTTCGGAGCGGTATTTCCGAGGGACGCACAATGGCCGATCCTCTATCAGAAAGTGGTGTTTTCCCCTCCATGGTTTGTTCCATGATCGCTGTCGGAGAATCCACCGGTGCCCTGGATGCCATGCTTGAAAAAATTGCTGATTTTTATGAAGAGGAGGTCGATGCGGCGGTTGAAAATCTTACTTCGGCCATAGAGCCTTTGATGATGACTTTTATGGGGGCGCTTATCGGCGGACTTGTTGTTTCCATGTATCTTCCGGTATTCCAGATGGCCGGTGCCATCAGTGGATAATCGGATTTTTTAAATAAGCATCATGGATCAGTCAACGCCAAAGTTTCAGGATGATTATTCCAACAAAATGAAGGGGCTCATATTTTTTAGAGCCCTTTTCGCATTTCTTTTACTCGGCTCCACCCTCGTTTATGGATTCCAAAAAATTTCAGTAGCATCGGTTCCTTCCTTCCTTATACTTGTAGGACTCTGCACAGGAATTCTTTTGCTGTCCGTGGTTTATTTTATCATTTACCGTTATGCCGGGCACTCGAGCTGGTTTGCATATGTCCAGTTGACTACAGATTCATTTGTAATCACAGTGATTGTGTTTGTTACCGGAAGTTTTATCAGCTTTTTTACCTTCCTGTACCTTATTGTCATTATCTGTTCCAGCATGCTCCTGTTCAAAAAAGGAAGCATGATCATCGCAATGCTTTGCAGCCTGCAATATGGGGCAATGATTGTCTTTGAATTTCATGGTATCCTTTTGCCGATTGACGCTGAGATCGGCTTGATGGCTGCGGATGTCGAACCGATCCAGGTTTTTTTAAAGGTTTTTGTCACAATTATTGCTTGTTTTGCGGTTGCATTCTTGAGCAGTCTTCTTGCGGAGCAGGAAAAAAAAACAAAAAAAGAGCTTATGTATTTGGAAGCTCATGTAAAAAGGGTTGAAAAAAGCGCTGCAATTGGTGAAATGGCAGCCGGTCTAGCTCATGAAATAAAGAATCCGCTGGCATCGCTTTCCGGCTCTATCCAGCTTTTACGGGGAGAGATTCGATATGATCCTGAGCATGACAAGCTCATGAAGATCGTTCTGAGAGAAGCGGACCGGCTCAGCAGGCTGGTAAGTGATTTTCTGCTTTTTGCCCGGCCAAAAATCGGCAAGCTTGAAGTCTTAAACCTTGAAAAAGTTCTTGCGGAAACGGTGGAGCTGTTTGAAAAAGACATGACGTGTTGTGGACGGGTTGAGCTAAAAATCGAAAACGCTTCAAATCTCAGTGTTGAAATGGATCCAGGGCATTTGCGTCAGGTGTTGTGGAACTTTTTTCTGAACGCGGCGGATTCCATTGATGAAAATGGTACAATCACAATAAGTTTGTATCCGATTAAGCGATCCATTGCCTGTATTGAAATTCGGGATAACGGCCGCGGGATGTCCGAGGAAACCATGAAACTGATTTTTGATCCTTTTTTTACAACAAGGCCGGATGGCACAGGTCTTGGTTTGTCAATTGTACAGCGTATTCTCGCTTCTTACGACTGCCAACTGGATGTTGAAAGCAAAGAAGGCCAGGGGACAGTGTTTTCCTTGAAATTAAAACAGGCTGCACCTCACTGATATTTCTCAACTTAATCTTGACACATATCTGCAGATAGGGTAGCTAAAATAGGTCGGCCTGTGTTGGATGATTTTTATGAAAAGCTACTTAACAGGCCGAAATAATTTTATTTATAGATGATGCCCGCGAATCTGTGCACGATTATGGATTAGCGGTTTTTTTCATAGAAAATTTGATTGCTTTCGGAAATGGAATGATATGGAAAAGCAGAGTGAGATAATTGAACAGAGAAGAAAAAAGATTACAGCGTTAAGAGAAAGCGGTGAGGTCTTATTCCCAAATGATTTCAAAGTATTGAATTCTATCGTTGAGATAAAGGATGTAGTTGAGAAATCTCCGGAAAGCCTGGGTGAAAAGGGAGCTGTTTTTATCACAGCAGGCAGGATGATGGCGATCAACCGGTTCGGAAAATCATCCTTCCTGCGATTCAGTGACGGAACAGGTCAGCTTCAGGCTTATGTTAGAATGGATAAGGTCGGAGATGAGGTTTATGCTCTTTTTAAAAAGATGGATATTGGTGATTTTATCGGTGTTAAAGGGCCGCTGTTCAAAACCCGTACAGGAGAATGGACGCTTTTGGCTGAAGATTTCAGGCTTCTTAGCAAGTCCATTCGACCGCTTCCGGAAAAGTTTCACGGCCTGAAAGATCCTGAGAAAAGATATCGCCAAAGATATCTTGATCTTATAATGAACCAGGATACGCGAGAGATTTTTATCAAGCGAAGTAAAGTTGTTCAGGCAATTCGCGGTTTTCTGCTGAACCGGAATTACCTTGAGGTGGAAACCCCCATGATGCAGCCCATACCAGGAGGAGCCGAGGCTGCACCTTTTAAAACACATCACAATGCGCTTGGTATTGATCTGTTTTTGCGGATTGCTCCGGAGTTGTATTTAAAAAGGCTTGTCGTAGGAGGATTTGACCGGGTTTTTGAAATCAACCGGAATTTCAGGAATGAAGGCGTTTCAGCTAGACATAACCCTGAATTTACAATGCTTGAATTTTATCAAGCCTATGCAACTTATGAAGATCTTATGAGGTTGACAGAAAAGATGTTTCAGGAAGTTGCTATAGCCGTGAATGGCACTTCTTCCATTGAATATCAGGGGGAACATATCGATTTTTCAGGCAAATGGGAACGCATCCCCCTGCTTACCTCTCTTCAGAAGATAGGTGGAATTGAGCCGGATATTCTTGATAATCGGGAAGCTCTTCTTGAGGTTGCCGCTTCAAAAAAGGTTAAAATCACCAAGTCTGACCGCCTGGGCAAGGTAATAACGAAACTGTTTGATGTTCTGGTTGAGCCTAAACTGATTCAGCCAACTTTTATTACAGGATATCCGGTGGAAGTTTCTCCGCTCTCAAGAAGAAGTGACAAGGAACCGGAGATGACGGAACGTTTTGAACTGTTCATTGCCGGGCGTGAGATTGCAAACGGTTTTTCAGAGCTGAATGATCCGGAAGATCAGAAAGAACGGTTTTTGCAGCAGGTAGCTGACAGGGAAGCAGGTGATGCAGAGGCTCATCTTATGGATCAGGATTATATCGAAGCACTGGAATATGGAATGCCGCCGACTGCAGGCGAAGGAATTGGAATTGACAGGCTTACCATGCTCCTTACCGATTCAGCTTCAATCAGAGAGGTTATACTGTTTCCTCACATGAAACCTTCAGGCAGAAACGAACACAAGTAACAGGCCTCATGTCAAAAACGAACGAAGTTAATACAATCTGACATGATCAAAACGTTTGGTTATAATCCGTAAATATCAACCAACAGTCAAAGACCACTAAAAATGCGATTTGAATTTTTTATAGGCAGACGTTATTTAAAAACAAAGCAAAAACAAGTTTTTATATCCCTTATTACCCTGCTTTCCGTAGCAGGTGTTACTGTGGGTGTTATGGCTCTCATCATTGTGATTGCTGTAATGGCCGGCTTTGAATCAGACCTTAAATCACGTATTTTAGGTGTGGAATCCCATTTGGTCCTCACTCGTCACGGTGGGCAGTTTTCAGATTATCGGAAAGTGATATCAAAGCTGGAACTGCATAAGGATATTGAATCTGCCACGCCGTTTATTTATTCGCAGGTTATGCTTCGGTCTGCTTCCGGAGTTTCCGGGGCTCTTCTAAGAGGAATTTCACCGGAGTCCGCCGGCCGTGTGATTAAAAATTTTAAAGGTGTTGCTCTCAAGGAGCGGTTTGAAATCAAGAAAGGGAAGGCCGGAGAACCAGCCATCCCCGGTATTATATTAGGCAAAGAGCTTGCAAAAAATATCGGTGTGATGAAAGGGGATACGATTTATCTCATATCTCCGCGCGGCATGCTTTCGCCTATCGGCCATATCCCGAATATGAAGCGGTTTAAGGTAACCGATTTTTTTCAATCCGGAATGTATGAATACGACGGGTCCCTTGCTTATATTCATCTTGCGGAGGCCCAAAAACTGCAAAAAATGGGGGACACGGTAACCGGCATTGAAATACGTGTAAAAGATATATACAAGGCCAAAAAGATCGGAGAAGAAATTATCGATGATCTGGGTTTTCCTTACTGGGTAAGGGACTGGATGCAGATGAACAAGAATCTGTTTTCAGCACTCAAACTTGAAAAGACGGTCATGTTTATAATTTTAACATTGATTATCCTGGTTGCAGCTTTCAATATCGCAAGTTCCCTGATTATGATGGTAATGAAAAAATCAAAAGACATCGGAATATTGAAGGCCATGGGAACCACCGGTAAAAGTATTCGTAAAATTTTTGTTTACAACGGAATGGTGATAGGAGGAATTGGTACGGTATTTGGAGTTTTCTTCGGATCTGTCCTGTGCTTTCTTTTGAAACATTATAAATTTATTGAACTCGATCCGGATGTCTACTATATCTCAACTCTGCCGGTAAAACTGGAGATGCTGGATGTGCTTATAATTGGCTGTTCGGCAATGGTTATATGTTTTTTATCGACTCTTTATCCGGCGCATCAGGCATCAAAAGTTGATCCGGTTGAGGCAATCCGATATGGCTGAACAAAAGACATTCCATAAAAAACTATCCGAAAAAGGAGAAAAGCCGGATGATTTGCCGGGGGGGCGTTTTATTTCCGGCAAGAACCTTTATAAAAGCTTCCACAACAATGGGTCCAGC
>JAQYVL010000303.1 GCA_030145525.1 Desulfobacterales bacterium | reverse complement strand
AAGGATGGGCAGCAAGAATATTGGCTTTGTTTCCACACGCTTTGTCGGGGTAGATGGCGTTACAATGGAGGCAAGCAAATGGGCGAAAGTCCTGGAGGACAGCGGCCATCATTCTTTTTGGTTTGCCGGTGAGATAGACCGTGAACCCGAAGAGAGTCTTCTGGTTCCGGAAGCCCATTTTCAGCACGGGCAGAATAAATGGATCAATGAGCAGATCCTGGGCAGAAAAGGGCGACCCTCTCCCGTAACGGAGATGATTTATTCAATCAGATCTCTCCTCAAGGTTAAGCTCAGGGAATTTGTCAAACAATTTTCCATCGATCTTTTGATTGTCCAGAACGCTTTAACACTCCCCCTGCAGATTCCTTTGGGCATTGCATTGACCGAAACCATTGCCGAGACGCAAATTCCTACAATTGCCCATCATCATGATTTTTAC
This sequence comes from Desulfobacterales bacterium, assembly GCA_030145525.1. Classification (GTDB taxonomy): domain Bacteria; phylum Desulfobacterota; class Desulfobacteria; order Desulfobacterales; family SURF-7; genus JAQYVL01. The sequence goes on along the minus strand of JAQYVL010000303.1, from coordinate 6,572 downwards.
TGGGAGCGGGTCAGATTTACTGCAACCGCTGTGGGAGATTATCTGCGAATGGCTTTTCCTCCGAATTTGCCGTCGATTGAACATGTGGTAATCAATTCGGCTGCTCAGGAGGAATTGGCGCTGCGAACCGGGATCTCTTCGACGATCATTCCAAATGTGCTTGATTTTGAAAATCCTCTTTTTGTGGAAGAAAAGCGTACGGATGGATTTCGAGAATCAATAGGCCTTGGCCCGGAAGATATTATTATTCTGCAGCCGACGCGTATAATCCAGCGAAAGGGGATAGAGCATTCCATTGAGCTTGTTCGCAGTTTGAAAAATCCAAATTATAAGCTGGTCATATCCCATGAGGCAGGGGATGAAGGATTTGAATATGCTGAATGGCTGAAAGAAGAAGCAAGAAACCATGGTGTTGATCTCCGCCTTACAGATACCCGTTTGTCAGACCCGATAAATGTGAAAAGGCGCCGCAGTGATCAATGTTCCTTGTGGAAGATTTATCCTCATGCCGATTTCATCACTTATCCCAGTATGTATGAAGGGTTTGGCAATGCCTTTCTTGAAGCCATTTACTTCAGGAAGCCTTTGCTGATAAATCGATATGCAATTTTTGTCAGAGATATCGAACCGAAAGAGTTTGATCTGGTGGTTATGGACGGATTTTTGACTTCGAAAAATGTACAGATGGTCAAGGAAATTTTAGAATCACCGGTTCGCAGAGAACAAATGGTAAACAGGAATTACGAGATTGCAACCCACCATTATTCATACGCTGTCTTGCGCAAGCAATTGAACAACCTTCTTATTACTTTTTTTGGAATATAATCATGAAAGAGATTTGAAAATAACGGGAATTATTTTTGAAGGACTCATCATTTGAAGTAGAAGTTCTCGAAAAAGTTTTGAATAGGTCAGTTCACCACAAATCACAGCAAGCTGTTTCAAGGCCAGATCATCTGCATGTACATTTAGAATTCTTCTTCCTAAATTTGGAAATGTGTAAATCATATGGGCCATTCTGCCGGCGCATATCAGATCTTTTTGAAATTGTTTTTTTATTGATTTCGTGTATCTGTTTATGTGTTCAAACTCTGACTCGAAGCCTTTAATAATTGCTTCAGAAGCGATTTTTGCTCCCTGTATTGCATAATAAAGACCTTCGCCTGTGAGTGGATCTGCAAATCCCGATGCATCACCTACCAGAAGGCCTTTTGAACAGGAAACGATATTGTTTCTTTTCGGTCTGAAAGGAATCAGATGCCCCTTTAGTGGCTTTAATTTTTTATAGCTGCTCAGGTTTTTGAGGGCAAGATAGGAGTTCAGGGACTGCTTCCAGTTTTTTAATTTTGGAGAAAAGGTTCCCACACCGATGCTGAGATGGGTTTTTTTTGGGAATACCCATCCATATCCTTTGGGTATCACACCGAAATCATAATGAACCGATCCTTTGAACCTTTCAATATCGGCAGGATTTTCCGGGTAAACTTCTCCCTCTATTGCAGTCATGAAATTACATTTCACGCGTAGACCCAGGATTTTTGAAACCCGGCTGTTTACGCCATCCGCTCCGGCAATTATTTGTGTTTTGAATTTTCCTTTTGAGGTTGTTACGGTTAAATCGCCTGTTTTCCCGGATATTGTTCTGAAGGAGGTGTTTTCCTGAAAGACTGCGCCCATTGAAACGGCTTTTTCGATAAGGAACTGATCGAATCTGTCTCTCATGACCATTGCGATAATCGGTCTGTCTAATGTTTTTGAGAAAAGCGGCCGATCCATTAAAAGCATTTTTGCTGTATATGTATAGTCTTCAACAACATCACTTATGTCAAAAGGAATTGCCTTGAATGCTCTGCGGGTTAGACCGCCGCCGCAGGCCTTGTATCTGGGAAGGTGCTTTTTTTCAATGATCAGAATTTTTAAGTTCCGGCATGCCAGATAATATCCCAGAAGACCTCCGGCAGGGCCTCCTCCGACAATTATGACATCATATTTGGTATCAGACTGCATACAGTCGGCTGTTATGAAATAAAGTTAAGGTTCACTTCAGGTATAAAAATGGCACACTCCAAGTTCAAAGGGTGAAGTGTCGCAAAAAGTTGATATTTTTAGAGTAAAATCATTCTGCAGGTTTTTTCAGGTTTTTATCCAAACTCGATACAACCCTCTTGTATGAGCTATTTCCCGGATCAAGGTCTAGCGCTTTTTTAAAATAATCAAGAGCCTTTTGCGTTTCACGCTTATTATACATGGCAAGTCCCTTGTAAAAATATGCAGAAGCAAAATCGGGATTAATTTTAAGCACCTTGTTATATTCCTCAATTGCAAGGTCGTATTGGCCCTGCTTATTCAACACAATCCCTTTGTTCAAGAGAGTTTTCGCTTCATTGCTGATTTTCAGTCCCGTTTTTTTATCCTCATTTGTTTTTTCTTCATGTTCATCTTCATGTGAAGCAGCTGCATAATGAGAATCCAGAGCTTCTGCCCTGGAGCTGTCAGCAAGGGATTTTTCGCTGTTTTCTAATTCCTTCCAGGCAAGGCTTCTGTTGAAGTAAGCTTCTGCATGGTTTGGATTGATTTCAATCGCTTTGGTAAAGTCTTTTACGGCCTGTTTATAATTATTTTTTAATCCTAAAGCCATTCCCCTTTGTACGTAAGCATCGGCAGAGAGAGGGTCTATCTCCAGGGCTTTGTCAAAATCTTTTATTGCCTTGTCATAATCCTCTTTTTCCCCCCATGCTAATCCCCGGTTAAAATATGCCGCTGCAAATTTGGGATCTATTTCCAGTGCCTTGTTATAATCGGCAATTGATCGCTCAAATTTCTTTTTGTTGTACCATGAGATGCCTCGCTGATTATAGGCCCTCTCAAAATCAGGATTTATTTTTATAGCCCTGTTGTAATCAGCAATCGCTTGGTAATAAAGGCCTTTGCTGTTAAATGCCATTCCTCTTCCATAATAAGCTCCGGCAAAGTTTGGAGTAAGAGGGATTGCCTTGTTGAAATCCGATATCGCTTTGTCGTTGTCTCCTTTTTTATTCCATGCAGTCCCCCTGCTGTTGTAAACTTCGGCATAATTCGGTTTAAGTTCCAAAGCTTTGGAGTAATCTTTTATAGCTTTGCCGTATTCACCTTTTTCATCCCATGCCTTGCCGCGGCTGATGTAAGCCGAAACATCATTTGGATTCAACTCGATAGCCTTGCTGTAACTTTTTACATCTTTGTTGTAACTATCTGTATTTTTTGTTTCAATAGTATTATTTGTTTCAGGCATCTTTTTGACGGCCGGTTTCTCTTTGGCTGATAATGTGGATGAAATGAATATAACCAACGTTAAAAAAACTGCAATAAAGAGTGAGCGCATATTAATAACTATTCTCCTAATATTTTAAATAACTTATCTGTGATACTCGATTCTATATCTATCCATGCTGCTATGACTGATATTAATAACAATTCAGCTTGTCAATGGCAAGGCAGTAAATCGCAATATTTATACAACACCGAAAAGGATTAGGTAGTGCTCGTCCATTAATGGCTATTTTGTCCGATATCTTCGTTGCGCTCAAATTTTAATCCTCAAAATATATCTATATATTCCTGCGGTTAAAATTTTCGCGCGCCTTGATCTCAAACAAAGTATCTCATTAATGGATGGACACTAGGTAAGATACATGAAAGCGGAGTCAAATAGCGGCAGATTCGTTTGAATGACATCTAACGTTATATCATCATCCGACGATCCCAACTACAGCACCTGTCATACAGGTGGCAAGCGTTCCGGCAAAAATGGATCGCAGGCCAAGAGACACGATTTCATCACGCCTCTCCGGCGCCATGGTCCCCATTCCTCCGATCATTATGCCAAGACTTCCCGGGTTTGCAAAACCGCACATGGCATATGTTATAATCAGCGTGCTTTTTGGGCTTAGCGAACCTTCCGGAAGGCCGCTTAATTCAAGGTATGCAAGCAGTTCGTTAAGGACTGTCTTGGTTCCCATCAAACTTCCCGCAACAGGCGCCTCCTGCCATGGTATGCCCATCAACCATGCAACCGGAGCCATAACCCAGCCGAAAATCCTTTTCAAGGTCAGGGGCACTCCATACACGTCAGGGACAAGGCCCAAAACCAGATCCAAAAGGTGAACCAGCGCAACAAGCACGATCAGCATGGCGACGATATTAATCAACAACTGCACCCCCTGAACCGTTCCCCGGGTTATGGCATCCATTGAACTGGAGGCAAAATCAGGGGGCGTCAGGTCTCCTTTTGTTAACTTTTCCAGTTGTTCCGTTTGGGGAACCATAATCTTTGCAATGGTAATTGCCGCCGGTGCACTTATGATCGAGGCAGTCAACATATGACCTATTATGTCAGGAATTATGTTTCCAAGAATGCCGGCGTAAAGAGCCATAACTGTGCCGGCGATGGTCGCCATTCCGCAGGTCATTATGGTAAAAAGTTCACTCCGGGTCATATTTTTAAGATAAGGTCGGATCAATAGCGGAGATTCCACCATTCCCACAAAAATATTGGCAGAAACCCCTAATCCTTCAGCCCCTCCAAGGCCGAGTGTTTTTCGGAGCGTCCAGGAAAATCCGCGTACAACAAGGGGTAGGAGTTTCCAGTAAAAAAGAAGTGAAGATAAAGCACTCATTAATAAGACAAGTGGAAGTGCCTGGAATGCCAAAACAAATGTCGAACCAGGTATTTGGGCATTAAAAGGGAGCTCACCTCCACCAAGATATCCGAATACCATGGATGTGCCGGCCCTGGTCGCTTCTTCGAGACTCAGGAACACCCGATTGAGCGAAATAAACATTTCTTGAAAAAAGGAGAGGTTCAACAGAACAAGACCGATGACGATTTGTATCGTAATACCAGTGACAACCATTCTGATGCGCACATGTTTCCTGTTTTCGCTTAACATCCATGCAAAAAACGTAAACACCAGAAGACCTGAAATAGACTGTAGTGCCATAACCGATAACCTTTTCTTTTAGTCTTTAATTTCATAACAAAATTACGGCGGGAACACTAATGTTTTATATTGTGTGAATTTCCCCCTTTATTTCTTGAATTTTGGATTCGTTATAATCATTTCCAGCTGTACGTAACGAATTATAAATTTTTCTTTATTTTAATATATAAATCGGTTAACTCTTTTATACTTGGAGAGTCTTTATATATTACGACTGTTTGTCCCTGAGCCGGCGTCATCATATGACTGGAGACACAAAGACAAAAAGGTTGGATAATGCTCAAGATATTCACAAAAAATGCTGTTATTGATGGTAAAAAGGTTAAGTTCAAAAAGGGAAGGACTATCCTTGAAACAGCACGGGAGGCCGGTATTGAGATTCCAACCTTATGTCATGTAGAGGGTCAACTGCCCTCCGGAGTATGCCGGATATGTGTGGTAGAGGTGGAGGGCACAAGAACATTAGTGGGCTCTTGTCATACTCCCATTTCAGAAGGAATGGTTATTCACACAAATTCTCCGAAGGTTCTGAATGTAAGAAGAGGTGTTGTAGAGCTGATGCTTTCAGCACATACAGGGAACTGTGTCAACGATCCCAATGCCGAGTCATGTGAATTGCACAATCTTGCTTCGGACCATGAGGTAGGTGCGCCCCGCTTTATTATAAGCACGCCTCGATTCTATCCGGCTGAGGATGAGAATCCATATGTTCGAAGAGACCTGTCCAAATGTATTTTATGTCGGAAATGCATTACCGCATGCCGGGAAATAGCAAAGAAAAACGTCATGAGCATTGGTTATCGGGGATTCGAAACCAAAGTTATTGCAGGATATGATGAATCGTTGAAAACTGATGAATGCCGGGATTGCAGGATCTGTATTGAATACTGCCCTACAGGAGCACTGAGCGAACCACAAAATTCTCAACCAGTTCAAACCGGCCAGGCTGCCGGGCGCAGATATAAAAAATTAATATCTCAAACAAAGCCCGGTCGTTCAAAGGTTCTATATCTGCTCAAGAAAGAACTCAATGGGTGCGGCTGCCTTTCGCCGGAAGCCATGGAACGGGTGGCTCAAAAATCAAATCTTTCGGTGAGTGAAATTTTTGGTGTTTCAAGTTTTTATTCGTTTCTTCCCATGGAAGGAAACGGCACCAACAGAATAAGGGTCTGCCAGTGCGTGCCCTGTAATTTGAAAGAAGGTCTGTCCGTCACTGAAGCTCTGAAAAAGGAGATGGGTATTGTCCCGGGTGAGATTACACCAGATGGGAAATTCTCACTTGAACTGGTGAGCTGCATCGGGGCATGTGATCAGGCCCCTGCAATGCTGATCAATGACAAGTTGTTCGGGGACTTGAGCCCGGGTAAGATAGCGGACATTTTAAAGGCATATTAACCCATTGACAGTCTCGTAAAAAGTCAAAATACTGATGGCAAAGAAAAAAGTTCAAGTTCAAGGCGCGCAAATCTCGAGGAATGAGGTGTAGTTAGCCTACTCACGCCTATCGGCTACCGTTGCGCTGCGCTTAACGGTACTGACGAGAGATGCAGCGCAACGCCGAAATTGGACTTTTTACGAAGCCATCAACCCATT
>JAQYVL010000302.1 GCA_030145525.1 Desulfobacterales bacterium | reverse complement strand
TAACCGCATCCAGGTTTTTTTCCTCGATCAGATTATCCAGATCTTCAAGAGGCGCTTTTACCGCAAGCATTGTCGTGTCGCCGTCTCCTGCAGATGCCATATATTTTCCGCGTTTTAAGGCAAGAGAGATGAACGTTTCCTCATCGATTCTTCCGGAAGCGCAAAGCGCGGTCAGCTCTCCAAAACTGTGACCGCCAACTGAATCCGGCTGAATCCCGAATCTTTCAAGAATTTTTAGCATTCCAAGGCTGATGGCACCTATAGCTGGCTGTGCAATGTCAGTTGATCTGAGCCTTTCTTCATTGGCTTTCTTTTCCGTAAAAGGAAGCGGGTAAATCAGATCACTTAACCGTATTTTTTTATCATCTGATACAGTCTGGTGCTCATGGTTCACTTTTTCCATGATTTCCATTGCCTCGGGGAAAATCGATATTAGATCTTTTCCCATGCCGGTATACTGGCTGCCCTGGCCCGGAAAGATGAAGGCAAGTCCGGCTTTTTTTCGGGGCCCACTAAAATATATGTTGTTCACGGAGAACCTTTCAGCATCTTTTTCTTTAAGGAGATTGAGGGCTTTCTCCAGAATTTCAAGAGCGGATTCGGTTTGTTTGTCATGCTGTTCAGGCCGTTCAAAAACAATAAGAATTCGATAATTATCTTTTGCAGAAAAGAGCTCATTGCTTTTAGAGGTTACAAGGATTAGCTCTTCGAAGGTTGAGATTTTTTCTATATCTTTTATATGGCTATCCAGCGATGCGATAAGATTGTTTCGGCTTTCACCGGATATGGCTGAAATCGCAACGGTTCCATCCCATGATGGTTCCTGTTTTGTGGATTTATATTCTTCCAGCACAACATGATAGTTGCTTCCCCCGAATCCAAAAGCGCTGACACCGGAACGGCGGGGATGATCTTTTTGAGAAATCCATGGTCGTGTTGAGATGTTCAGATAAAATGGCGATTCATGAATGTTTAGTTTTGGATCGGGTTTTTCCGCTTTCAAGGTTGCGGGAAGCACTTTATGATGGAGAGCCAATGCGGCCTTGATCAAGCCTGCCGCTCCTGCTGCTGCTTTGGTATGGCCTATATTTGATTTTACGGAGCCAAGGGCGCATTTATTTTCTTTTGGTCCCTCCTCAGTGAACACATCTTTTAAGGCCGAAAATTCAACGGCATCACCAACCCGGGTTCCTGTTCCATGAGCCTCGATCAGTTCAATGGTTCCGGGTGTAATATCTGCTTCCTGATAAGCCATACGGAGTGCTTTTGCCTGGCCTTCCGCATTGGGTGCATATATGCTTTGAGATTTGCCGTCACTTGAGGAGCCAATGGATTTGATTACCGCATATATACGGTCACCATCTTTTTCGGCATCTTTAAGTCTTTTCATGACAAGCATCCCGATACCTTCTCCCAGGACAGTACCGTCTGCGTTTTCGGAAAAAGGCATGACATCGCTGGTATGAGAGAGAACCCCGGTCTGTGAAAAGCACATGTGCATAAAGATATCGTTTAATGCATCAACTCCTCCGGTTACGGTCATATCACTTCTACCGGCAATCAACTCTAATATCGCCAGGTTGACGGCGCCCATTGAACTTGCGCATGCAGCATCCACTACGCAGTTTGTTCCTCCCAGATCCAGACGGTTTGTAATCCTCCCGGCAATAACATTTCCAAGCAGACCCGGAAAAGAGTTTTCCTGCCAGGAAACATATGATTTTGAGATTCTTTCGATTACCTCTTCGACCTGATCCTGCTTAACACCGGAATCCAGAAGGGCCTTTTGCCATATGGGATGCCCCAGTCTTGCGCCAAGGGGTATAACAAGTTCCTGTGTGCCGGTTGCTCCCAGTATTACACTGGTTCTGTCACGGTTAAATTCTCGATCAGCACCGTAGCCCGCATCCTCAAGCGCTTTTTTTGCTACCACAAGGCTGAGAAGCTGTGAAGTATCTGTTGCCTCCAGTGTATTCGGAGGAATTCCGAATTCAGATGGATCGTATGAAATGGGAGAAATGAAGCCGCCTCTCCTGCAATATGTGTGATCCGGATGTTTGGGGTCTTTATGGTAATAGTCTTTCACGGACCAATGGGTTTCGGGGATTTCAGTAATTCCATCCTCACCTTTTGATAGTACTCTCCAGAATTCCTTAATGTCTGAAGCTTTAGGAAATATGCAACCCATCCCGATTATTGCGACGAGCTGGTTTTGTTTTTTTTTCTTGCTCATTTTTTTAACTACCATACTTTAAAGTTATTATTTGGTTTGTCGGTCAAAATGTTCCGGTTCTTCTTTTTAATTTTGGCTAAAGATTTAGCAGCTTTTTTATTTCATCGTATTGCATAGGCTCAAACTTACAGAGATCATCCGGGAAACTTATTCCCTGATTTCGAAGCGAGTTCAGCCTGGTAAAAAAAGATGCGCCCAATAAAATGTTCATGGCTACAACAGCTATTCCCCGGTTTTCCGGTTTTTCAAGAAAAGAGCCTTTTACCCACTCGTTAAACGCTCCGATAGCCGGTCCACACCACACCTGGTAATCGATTTTTCGTGAGGGGTCCCCTGATACCGCCCAACCTGATGAACGGCCCAGGTAAGATCTGAATACAAGAGCCATTTTATGTTTTGGCTCGGATTCGGCTCTCGTAACCTGCCTGGAATCCCGAATCATAAAGAACTTTTTCGTCTTTTCCCATTCTTCTTGAAAACTGCATTTAAAAAAGTTTTTTTCAAGCGTTGTTTTATCTTTTTGCGGTATATCTTCAAAGCTTTCATAATTCGTATAAAGGTCATACAACTTCGAGGCTCTGATCGGAAACATTGTACCGCGTTTTAAAACTTGCACCTTGACTCCCATTTGGAACATATCAGCGGCAGGCGCCATGGTAATGTCAGCCTGCCCAGCCTCTGCCAGCATATTTCGAACCATTTCCGAGGTTCCGGCTTCAAAGCAGGATTGATTGACCGTTCCGGTGAGCACATAGGAAGCCCCCATGGCAAAGGCTGCTGCCGCAGATTCAGGTGTAGCAATTCCACCTCCGAGCCCTACAAAAAGAGGGAAGGGGTATTTGTATTCTTTTGCCATTTCATTTTTCAGAGAAAGAATTGTTGGAAGGAGTGAGAGGGCAGGCCTGTTGTCAGTATGCCCTCCTGAATCCGCTTCAGCGGTCATTGTGTCGGCGACAGGTACAAGACGCGCCAATTTTGCCTCTTCGTCTGATATCATATTTTTTTCTATCAGTTGCCTGAGGATTTTTTCGGGTGGCGGGGAAAAAAAATGTTTTGCGACTTCAATTCTCGAAATTTTTGCAATCACTTTGTTAGGACAGATAATTTTCCCGTCTGAATTCTTATGAATCCCCTTAATTCGATAATAAACCAGCGGAAGCGTGAGCCTCATATAAGCAGCCGCACTAATCAGTCTTACACCCCTGTCAAGATAGAGAGTGACGGTTTCGGATTCAAGTTTAGGGTCATTGGGGCTGTGTATGAGGTTTATTCCATAGGATCGATTCCCCATGCTTTTTTGAAGGCTATCGACGGCTTTTGCAATCTGATCGATTGACAGCCCCCCGGCCCCAAAAAAACCGAGCATCCCGGCATTACCGGCTGCCTGTACCATCTCAACGGAAGCAATTCCATTTGCCATTGCTCCGGTTATATATGCATACCGCAAGTTGAATCTTTTTTTGAATTGTGAGTCTCCAAGTTCGGACGGATCAAGAGGTGGGGTATATGCCTTCAGTGGATGACATTCCTCACCAGTATCAATCTTATTTCCAATGATTGCCGTTCCGCTTTGAGCAACCCCGTTGCTGCCATTCACATTGAGCAGAAACAATGGTTTTGTGACTTGCATGAGTGCATCTTTTAGGGCCTGATCACCCTGCTCAGGATTGT
>JAQYVL010000301.1 GCA_030145525.1 Desulfobacterales bacterium | reverse complement strand
GGAGTTTACTGAAATCAGACCGCCTTGACCTGTTTTCCAAAATAGTGAAAAGATCTGAAATCGATTCCCTGAAAGAACTGGTAAATGAAAGTTCATACCGGGTAAGAGATCTTGCAGCCAGAGCGATCGGCAACTTTGATTTTATTGACAGCTGGATCAGAAGACAGGCTGCCCTGACAGCGGTTGAAAAGATACGCACCCTGAACTGTCAGCTTGCGCATTTGACCGGGATGCCGCTTAACCTGAAAGATGCAGGGATAACCGATAAACTGGCCAGAATCGAACAGGTTGCTTCAACGGCCATGGAAGACGGCGCCATGCTCTATAATCCGGTTGAGCCGGATCAAGAGGATGTGATCGAGATCATCAGGAAGGTTTACCATTCCAAAGCAAAGCCTCTTGCCATATCGGATGATGATCTCAGGTCCATGTCCGCCAGTAGCAAAAATCATGAAATGTCAAATGTTTTCAATAACAAAGAAGAACTATATAATGTATTGGTTGAATTTTATGAAATGCTGAAAAAAAATCGTAACATTGGACCGGCGCTTGCAAAAACCAACCTCTGTGTTCAGTTCCGTTATAAAAAGCCGTCTGCCGTCATCACAATTGATGCCACAGGAAACCGCATAAAAATTGTCAAAGGCGAGTTTGACGGAAAACCAGAGGTAACCATGACAATGAATGCGGATTTCGCCCACAAATTCTGGCATGGAAAGGCTAACCTGATAACAGCCCTGACACGCCGCCAGGTCGTAGCAAAGGGGAATATTCCCAAAACCATCAAACTGCTGCCGATCCTGAGACCGGCGTTCTCACTTTATCCGAATTTCCTGAGAAAAAAGGGTCTGGAACATTTAATTCTCGATTAACCTTGTAGCGGGTTTATCGTAAACACCCACCTTAATCCCTCAATCCCCCCCTATGATTTCATTTTTCGAATGATCGCTTTGGCAGGTATCAGGCCGGTGGCGCTTGCAGAGACGATATTCCCGGCAACGCCGGGGCCGTCTCCCGCAACATACATCCCCCTGATCTTTGTTTCCAGTTCATGGGATGTTTTCAACTGAGTGGCAAAAAATTTGATTTCCGGAGCATAAAGCAGTGTCTCGTCGTTTGATACACCGGGAATCACACAGTTGAGCTTATCCAGCCCTTCAATGATATTGGTGAGTATTCTTTCAGGAAGCGCCATGGCAATATCACCGCAGACCACCTCCGTAAGGCTTGGCTCAATGTAACCCTTCTGCACCCTGTTCCAGGTGCTTCGCCTTCCGCGCTTCAGATCCCCGAAACGCTGAAGCAGGGGCTTCCCGCCTCCGATCAGGGTTGAAAGGCTTCCGATCGACTCCCCGTATGCCTGGTTGTCTGTTACCGGTTCGGTGAGAACCACTTTGGAAAGAAAAGCGAAATTGGTATTCTCTGATTTTTGATTCCGGTATGCGTGGCCGTTAACGCATACAAAGTCGCTGTAGCTCTCCTGGGTCACAAAACCGCCCTTATTCGTACAGAATGTTCTTGTCTGATCATCATACTTGCAGGTCTGGATAAAAAATGTAGGGTCATAGATAACATCACAGAGATCCTGCATGATGTCATTGTGCACTTCAACCCGGACCCCAACCTCTATCCCCCGCTGGCTGAGTCCGATACCGTATTTTGATGCCAGATTCACAATCCAGTTGGCACCGGCCCTTCCGGGCGCGAGAATAACCTTGTCTGCAAAATATTGTTTCCGGTTGGTAATCACTCCTTTGACACGCCCTTCTGCCGTGATAATATCTTTGACCTCTTCCGACGTGTGTGTTGTGACGCCCCGGGATTTAATATATTCCGTCATGCCTTCGATATGCCCCGGTAAAAAATCGCTCCCCAGATGTTTCTGCTTGATAAGGAGCAGATCTATCCCGTATCTTTTGGCATTTTTCCGGATATTTTTAGCCTCGTCCATGTCCGTTGGGTACACCGGGCCATCCATATTGAAACGAGTGAAAATCTGTTCCGTCTCATCGATCAGCTCAATGGCGCTGGAAGGGCTCATGAACTGCGTCAAATCTGTTTTTCCCAGCTTATGAATAAAATTCAATTTCCCGTCGGAAAAAAGCCCTGCCCCTCCGATGCCGGACAGAATGTTGCACGGCTTGCATTTTACACAGCCGTTTTTGGGACCGATCGGGCATTTGCGGTTCAGAACAGTTTTTCCCTTTTCGATGAGCAGCACATTCAAATCTGAGTTTTCACTCAGATAGCAGGCCGCGAAGATACCGGCCGGCCCTCCCCCGACGATGATTACGTCATATTCCGAAGTTTTCATTGATATATAGTCTTTCCTTTCCGATCACGCCGATTTGAAGAACTGAAACAATAGAACTATAGCCTTTGGCAAAGTATATCAGATTTGTCAAAGAACCCACAATAAAAAAACCGGATAAGATGTCACGCAAAGGCATAAAGGCATAAAGGCATAAAGGCAGTAAGCTCTCCCTGCGGGAGGCTGAAAAACATGCTCACGCAGAGACGCAAAGGCGCTAAGTTGGTTTATTAATGTTAAATGTTCTTTTCTTGACGTCCTTGCAGAAAAATTTAGTTTTTACGGGTTTGTCAAAAATAAAATCTTTTTTGCGAGCGCGGTTGAGGCATTTCGAAATAACTCATGAAGCGAGCAAAATATGATTTTATAATAATTTTTTCTCTGCGGCTTTGCGTCTTCGCGTGAAAATTCAGTTTATAATTTGCAATGACAATTTGAAATTATATGAAATAATAATTTGTTGAAAACTTCTACATTTGGTGTATGATTTGATGAAATCTGAGCAATCGAGCACAAAACGACAAAAACCATTGAATATTATCTAATATTAGAGCGGATAAAGAACTGAAATGTCAGAAGATACAGTTTTGGAATTGAAATGAAACGGGGTCGCCCTTTAATAGGCGCAAATGACTGACATAGCGGACGCACGACAAATCGGCGATCGTGACGGCATCAGGCTGGACATCGCCAACAAGATGTGCCAGTCTGTTCCGAATCCAGCTGACGAAATCGCTGAAGTGTTCTTAGATGAAGTTCCTGGCATGGTGGAGGTGTTTGGCAATGACGCCAAACGATCTCATCTTCTACCCTTGACGACCGAACACGGAATTTCACCGCCACAGTCCGGCATAATTCACTTTCAAACAAGGAGAAACAAATATGGGTGATAAGGGGAAAAAAGACAAAGGCAAAAGGGAACAACAGAAAACAGCCCAGCTTAGTCCAAAGGGAAAACGAAAATTGAAAAAAGAAAAAAAGAAATAAATGCTCAATGTTGTTCGGTGACCTTAAATCAAGCACTAAAGTTGTGTGCCAGTTATTAAAAGAGACAATTCAAACCGTCGCAAATGGCGGCCTAACAAGCGAGTGGCAGGGACGCTCGTTCCTCGAGCTCTACACCTGCGACGTTATCTGATAAAAAAATGAAATTGGCGGAAGATCTGTCTGACTACGGGTATAATTTAAATCTAAATAAAAAGGAGTTGAAAATGGCAGAAGCAAAAGGATTGAGCAAACCGGTAAAGTTGAAAAAAGAACTGGCAGAGTTTCTGGGAGCAACAGAACTTCCCAGGACAGAGATCACTAAAAAATTATGGGACTACATTAAAGCGAATAAACTTCAAACAAGGACTGAAAATGGAAAGCCTGAAAATGCAGGCAAGTTCATTGTGGCTGATGCTAAATTGCTCCCGATCTTTAAAAACACAAAATCCAAAAGCAAATCAGGCAAGCTCACGGACCTTACAAATTTGAAAGAAGGCCAGACGATCAACATGATGCAGGTGGCCGCTGTTGTCGGCGCAAACATAGAATAATCTTAAAGTGTCGGGCCTACATATGAATAATGCAGGCCCGACACACCTGAGAAACAAATAGATAGCCTGGGCGACCCTATGTGACCGGCAATGCCGACAACGGAATAAAAATTATGCCGTTTATAGAAGAACCAAAAACATATGTACACAGGGCAATGCGCCGAAAAATGTGATAGAAAACATTCTAGAGCTTGAAGAAATATTGAAAGAAGTACTTTCCGAAATTCCCAATTGATTTAATTTTACAAACTCGTATTCTGACAATCTGTAAAACTGGATCAATAGTTTTTGATACTCATTTAGATCGAAATAAAAATCAAAATCCTCTTAACCTATTGGATCCTAAAGTCTAAAAACATAATTTGGAGAAAAAATGACAGACATTACAGCGGAACAGCAACAGGAGAAACTTAAATCCATCTCTGATGGTTTTTATGCATCTCATTTAATCTCCATCGGCGTTGAGTGTGGATTGTTTGAGGCTATTCACAATAAAAATGGAATAACACCTTCTGTTCTTGCCACAGAATTAGGGTTGCATGAACCTTATATAGAAATCTGGTGTCAGACTGCTTATCATTATGAGCTAATTAATTTAGATAATGAAGGTAAATATGTTCTTCAACCCTATTTAGATGAGTTTTTGGTGGACAATAATAACCTTAAAAATATGGGCGCACGTTTCCGTCTGTTTGTCAACATCGCTGGTGAAAGATTAAGGAACTATCCTATATATTATAAATCAGGAGGTATTACAGAAGAATATTCTGCTGAACGTTCTAAACTAGCCGCAGCTGCTTTAGATATTGGTCATCAGAATATTCTTTTCTACTTCAGTATTCTTTCGGATGAAGATAGGTTGAAGAAAAAACTGATCCAGCCATATAAACTTCTGGACATTGGTTGTGGAAGTGGAGGGTTTATCATTAGATTGGCGCAGACCTTTCAGAAAGGACTACTGTGGGGGATTGATCCTATATCTCATGGTATAAATGCAGCTAAAGAGCAAATAAGGAAGCTGGGGATAGAAAATCAAGTGTTTGTTGAAAAAGCTGGAGGTGAAGAGACTATATATAATGAGGAGTTTGATATTGTCAGCCTGACCCTTACCTTCCATGAATTACCCCCTAATGTCAGACAAGATGTAATGGAAAAGATATATCAATCATTAAAACAGGATGGCTTGATGCTGATAGTTGATTTTGCATATCCAAGTAAAATTGATGACTTCAGAAACAGTGATTATGGGCTGGGAGTGATGGATCAGTTCATGGAAACCACTTTAGGAATTAAACATCTGACCGCACAAGAGCAGGAAGAGATGTTTGCAAAAATTGGATTTAAGGACATTCAACGCACATCAATGCAGGGAATAGACATAATTACTGCACTTAAGTAGTGCTTCAATAAATCATCCTGTGCGTTATCTACCAGGTTCTTGCAACCGTCAGCACTTTACGGCGGCTGAAGAGCAGCATTATCTGATAAAAAAAAATGAAATTGGCAGACCCAAAAGGAGAAGTACTATATGCCGCACATGATCGAACAGAAACTGAAAGAACTGGAGGCTGAAGGCGTCAAACAGGTTAAAATCGCCCTGACCGACATAGACGGTGTGCTCAGGGGAAAATACCTGTCTTTGAGAAAGTTCAAATCCCTTGTAAAAGCAACCGGCGGGTTCTGTGACTGCGTTCTTGGATGGGATTGTGAGGACAAACTTTACGACAATGCTTCCTTTACCGGCTGGCACACCGCATTCCCGGATGCGCTTTTCCAGATCGATCTGTCCACGGAAAGAAGAATACCCGGAGAGGAGAACGTCCCGTTTTATATCGGCGAATTTGTCGAAGAGGACAACAAGCCTCATCCCATCTGCCCCCGCTCTCTTTTAAGGCGTGTATTAAACCGAGCGGAGGAGATGGGGTTCGGGGCAAAGTATGCGTATGAGTATGAATTCTTTATTTTCAAGGAAACCGCACACAGTATCCGGGAAAAGAACTATCGGGACCTGACCCCTCTTTCTCCGGGGATGTTCGGATATTCCATTTTAAGGAATGTGTGGCTGTCCGATCTGTTTAATGAATTTATGGAATATTTTCAAAAATTCGATATTGAAATTGAAGGGCTTCACTGTGAAACCGGTCCGGGTGTCTGGGAAGCAGCCATCCAGCATGATACCGGAATCGCGGCTTCGGACAAGGCCAACCTTTTCAAAACCTTTGCAAAAACATTTTTCCAGAAAAGGGAAATGATCGCAACCTTCATGGCCAAATGGTCTATGGACTATCCGGGCCAGAGCGGGCATCTTCACCTGTCACTTTATGATATCAAAACCGGAAAGTCAGTGTTCCATGATCCGGGCAAATCCTCCTGTATGAGCGAAGTCATGCGGCAGTATACGGCCGGTGTTTTAAAATATATGAGGCCGTTTCTGGTCATGTCGGCTCCGACCATCAACAGTTACACCCGGCTTACCAAGGGCGCATGGGCGCCGACCGCGGCAAACTGGGGAATCGATAACCGGACCACGGCTGTCAGGGTAATACCGGGCAGCGAAAAATCACAGCGCATCGAATTCCGGATCGGCGCGGCCGACGGCAATCCCTATCTTGTAACCGCCGCGGTCATGGGAGCAGGACTCAAGGGCATTGAAGAAAAGCTATCCCTGGATGAGCCCATCACCGGCAATGCCTATGAAATCCAGGAGAACCTTTCAGAGGATATCCAGCTTCCATCCAACCTGCGGGATGCCGCAGCCCTTCTGAATAAATCCAGTGCGGCAAGAGAACTGTTTGGAAACGATTTTGTGGACCACTATGTCAGCACAAGAGAATGGGAAGTACGGGAATATGAGAAACAGGTCACGGACTGGCAGTTGAGACGTTACTTTGAGATCATTTAGCGGGAGTGAATATGAACCAATACAACTATCCCACAACCATTATAAGCGGACAGGGCGCGCTGAAAGAGTTCTGCGATCGGTTGAAAGAAAAATCCCACAAACATCCGCTGATTGTAACCGACAAAACCATAAGAACCTGCGGTGTTCTGGACAAACTTATTGTCCTGTTAAAAGAACGTGAAATCCGGTTCCATGTTTTTGATGAAATACACCCCAACCCGATTGAAGAAGATGTTGAAAAAGGCACTGCGGCATATCAGGAGAACAAATGCGACAGCATTATCGCTATCGGCGGAGGCAGCCCCATCGATGCGGCCAAGGCCATCCGAATCATGGCGGTCCACCCGAAACCTATGGCGCAATATGACGATGCAAAGGGAGGAGACCAAAAAATCACAAGTCCCATGCCGCCCCTTTATGCAGTTCCGACAACAGCAGGAACCGGCAGCGAGGTGGGCCGTTCCGCGGTAATCATCCTGAAAGCTACCGGCAAGAAAACGATTTTTTTCCATCCTGATCTGATTCCGGATATTGCGGTTCTGGAACCGGAACTGACAGCAGGGCTCCCGAAAGAGGTTACTGCTGCAACCGGAATCGACGCATTTGTGCACTGCCTTGAAACCTATTTTGCCCCCGTCCTTCACCCCATGGCGGACGGCATTGCAAAAGAGGGCATGGAGCTCATTCTGGAATGGCTTCCCGCGGCGGTTGCCGAAGGAAACAATCTTGCGGCAAGGGAGAGGATGCTAATTGCGGCCGCAATGGGCGCAGTTGCCTTTCAAAAAGGTCTTGGGATGATTCACTCCCTTGCCCACCCCCTGTCAAGCCGCTTTGATATCCACCATGGGCTCGCTAATGCCCTTCTTCTGCCCGCGGGAGTCGCATTTCTGGAAAGATCGGATCTGAAACGAAATCAAAAAGAAAAGATCGCAAAGGTAAAACATATGCTCTTTCAGCAGAGGATTCAAAAAGAAAATCTCTGGGAAGGATGTCTGGCTTTTCTTGAAGATATCGGCATCCAGACCGGTCTTTCAGGACTGGGCATCAGGGAAGAAGACCTGGAGGCGCTAAGCACTGAAGCATTTGAAGACCCATGTCATCAGACAAATATGATTCCGGTAAGTCAAAAAGATCTTCTCTCCATTTACAGGGAGGCCCTGTGAAAATCGGCCTGCTGCAATGCGACCATGTCATGCCGGAAAACCGGGCTGAGTTCGGCGATTATTCCGACTTCTTCGGAAATCTTTTTCATAAATATGCTCCGGAAATCGTTTTTGATATATTTGATGTTCATAAGGATGGATACCCGGAAAATCCGGATCAATATTCCGGTTTCATCGGAACCGGTTCCAGCTGTTCGGTCCGGGAGGATGCACCCTGGATAAAACAGTTCAAACGGTTTGTGCGCGATCTTTATCACAACGGAAATAAGTTCATCGGGATCTGCTTCGGGCATCAGATGATCGCCGAAGCCCTTGGCGGCAAATGCGAAAAATCAGACAGGGACTGGGGAGTAGGCGTCAAAAAGGTAAATATTTATCAAAAAAAAGAGTGGATGAATCCGGAACAGGACAGTTATCGACTCATCGTCAGCCATCAGGACCAGATCAGCAAACCCCCTGAGAACTCTGAAGTGCTTGGAGGCAACGAACACTGCCCCCTTTCCATGATCACCGTTGGCAGCCATTTTCTGGGCATTCAAGCGCATCCTGAATTCACGCCGCCCTACTCCCGCAGGCTGATGCAGTCGCGCATTGATCGAATCGGCAAAAAAACGGTTCAGGAGGCGGAAAAAACCCTGCAGGACAGAACCGATGAAGCGGTTGTAACACAATGGATGGCAAACTTTTTCCGGGTTTAACAGGATTGACAGGCTGGGTAAAAACGCAGGCGGTCCCGCCAAAAGCAGTCCGCATATTTTGGAGGCATGATCATGTATGGTTTTCAGGGTAAAATACTTGTTATCGATCTGAGCCGAGGCACTTTCGAAATCCTACATAAGGATGAAACATACTACCGGAAGTATATCGGCGGCGGGCTTTTATGTGCGGGCCTGTATGAAGAATTAACCGCAGACCTGGAAGGCTTCAGTGCATTTTCACCGGAAAATCCTATCATCTTTGCAACAGGCCCCCTGGCCGGAAACAGGGTGTGCGGCGCCACACGGGTTAATGTCCTCTCCCTGGCTCCTGAATCTTCCGGCATTTATCTTTCCCAGGCAGGAGGCGAGTTCGGCCCGAATCTGAAACGTGCCGGATTCGATGCTCTGGCAGTAACCGGAAAATCCCCCAAGCCGGTTATCCTGGCTATTGACGGCAACAGCGTTCAATTTTTGGATGCGGAATACTTATGGGGCATGGACCGCGTGCTTTCCCACGAACGGTTGATGAGCGATCTTGGAGAAGACTGCTGCATCGCCTCAATAGGCCCTGCCGGTGAAAATCTGGTGCGGCACGCCAATATCATGTTCGAACCGGACCACTATGCGGGACGCGGCGGTTTAGGAGCGGTTCTGGGGTCAAAACAAGTCAAGGCGGTCGCCGTAAAGGGAGATCAGAATATCTTTTTCAAGAATCCTGAAACGGTCAGAGCCCTGAACCGGAAAGGCGGTCTCAAGCTGTCGAAAGCCATAAAAAAATCACCTGATTCCTTTATGGGGATACTCGGCAAACTGGGCACCTTCGGCCTTCTGGAAATAAATCAGAAAGCAGGCAACCTGCCCACCCGGAACTTCAACTCAGGCAGCCCCGGAGATGAAAAAGCCCTTTCCCGGCTAACCCGCAAGGCAGCCGAAACAGATTTCGTGGGCAACAAAAATCCCTGCAGGAACTGCTTTGTGGCCTGTAAAAAACAATCCAGGGCAAACCCGGAATATACGTCCCTTGCGGAATACGAAAGCGTCGCCCTTCTCGGCCCCAACATCGGTCTGGAACAGGATCTTGAAACATCCCTCGCGGCCTGTGAACTCTGCAATCGGCTCGGGCTTGATACCATATCCACCGGCAACCTGATTGCATGGCTCATGGAATGTTTTGCAAAAGGCGTAATAACCGAAGAGGTACTTGGGTTCTCCATACATTTCGGGGAAGGCCCGAAGACAATGCAGCTTATCCAGGACATGACCCTGCGTAAAAGTGAAATGGGCAATCTTCTGGCTGACGGAATCGATAAGGCAGCAGCAAAACTGGGGCCGGATACCAAACCGTACCATAGATTTGTAAAGGGCATTGGGATGCCCGCCCATCTGCCCCGCAAAAAACCGGGTGTGGGATTTGGATATCTGCACGGGCCCAATCCAAATGATCATATGAAGCTTGAGCATGACTGGATCGGATCCGATCCTTCCAGCCTGAAGGCTTTTGGCCTGGAAATCCGTTCCGCCCCGGATGCTCTGGACAAAAATAAAATTAAGATCGCCCGGGCAACCCAGATCTATTATGCGGCCATGGACGCCCTCAGCCTCTGCCTCTTTGTTTTCGCTCCCGGAAACGTATACACACTGGAAGAGATCATTGAAATGCTGAATGCAGCCACGGGTTTTGATTTTCGTTTTGATGACCTGATGGAAATCGGTGAACGGGCAATTCAACTTCAGCGGAAACTATACCTTCATCTGGGAGGCACAGATGAAGAATTCCTATCCTTTCTGGGCAATGAAATACCCGAAGGTCCATCCAAAGGCGCCCGCATTGACAGAAACGACTTTTACCAGGCAAGAAAGCACTACTATACGATTATGGGCTGGGATGAAGATGGACGGGTTCTTGAAGAGACCTTGAAAAAATTTGAAATTTAAGTGATGGCTTCGTAAAATGCCGCAATCAACGAAGGAAGAGGCTCTTGATCACGGTTTAATCGGAATATCTTCAGGATACGCCTTTTTCCTTCCTGTCAGCTTTTTCAGATCTTCCACAATCATATAAAACGAAGGCACCAGTACCAGTGTGATCAATGTCGCAAAAACAATCCCGAATCCCAGAGAGAGAGCCATGGGGATAAGAAACCGTGCCTGGCGTGAGGTTTCAAACATCATGGGCGCCAGCCCGCCGAAAGTAGTCATGGTGGTTAACAGAATCGGCCGGAAACGATTGATTCCGGATTCATGAATAGTCATTAAACCGCTATCGCCGGAATTGCGCCTGCGATTGGCAAAATCGATAAGGACCAGCGAATCATTGATGACCACCCCGGAAAGAGCCACTATCCCGAACATGCTCATGATGCTCAGGCTGTATCCCATGATAAGATGTCCTACCACCGCGCCAACGATGCCAAAAGGGACGGAAACCATTATGATAAGGGGCTGTACAAAACTGTTGAGAGGAATGGACAGCATGGCAAAAATAATCAGCAGGGCCACCAGCAATCCCCGCATCAGGCTTTGCATGCTCTCTCTCCGATCTGCCTGACGGCCTTCAAAGCTGTAAATCAGTCCCGGATACTTTGACTGAAGATCCGGCATAATCTCTTTTTTGAGCGATTGCGTAACCTGGTCTGCCTTGCTGCGCGGCCTGGAATCAGCGGTTACGGTTACAATTCGACGGCCGTTGCGGCGATCAATTGTCGTATATGCCCTACCCCTTTTTAAGGATACCGCCTCTATTAGAGGGATCTCTTTTCCTTCCGGTGTGCGCAATATCATTTCCTCCAGATTATATTCAGATACGCGCTCCTGTTTCGGGAGTCGAACCATAACTGTGACTTCGTTCCGTCCGCGCTGCTGCCGCAGGGCTCGGGCACCATAATACGAATGCCGGATCTGTCTTGCAACATCCTGAGACTGCAGGCCGAGGCTCCTGGCTTCCGGGCGTATCCTGATATCGATCTGCTGTTTGCCGGGTGAGAAGCCGTCATTGATATCCTGAGCGTTAGGAAAAAAACGAAGTGCCTTGGCGACATCCCTGCTCGCCTTTTCCAGGACCTCCATATTCCGATGACTCAACTCAACGGAAATAGACGCTCCCCGACCGGGTCCGCCGGCATCGGATTCAAATTTTATCGACTCCAGCCCGGGAAGATTCCCAACACGCTCCCGCCAGAGTTTCGTCAATTGCGCGGTCGATATGGGCCGCACATCCGGCGGAGTCAGATATACCCTTACTCTGGCCTCATTGCCGTTTATCCAGGCAAAAATCCCCTCCACCAGATCTTTACCGCCGTTCTTTCCGGCTACTTCCTGCGCTGCCTGAACCAGTATCTTTTGTACATTCTCTGTTTTTTGAACAGCCGCACCAAACGGAAGTACGGCATTAACGATGGCATAGTCGGATTCCACCTTGGGAAACAGCACAAACCCCATCCGTCCGCTCTTTATATAACTGATTGTGATAATGAGGACGGCAATGCCCACGAACATGGTGACATACCGATTGCGAAGTATCATTTTGAGAAATGGGCCATATTGATTCCGTACAAAGCGTGTGAAGCGTTCGCTGAATCGCCTCTGTCTTTTCAGAATCCTGCCGAAAAAGCCTTTTGGCTGGCGCGTCTTTTGATGCCCGATGTGCGCCGGCAGTATAAGCAGGCTTTCAATGAGGGATACAAGAAAAACGCTGATCACCACCACGGGGATTTGTTTGAAAATCTTACCCATAAAGCCGGGAACGAAAAACATCGGCATAAAAGCCACCATGTTGGTTAATACGCTGAAAGTGACCGGCATTGCAATTTCACGGGTGCCTAGTACGGCGGCCCGAAACCAGGGGAGCCCCTTCTGGCGGTGATGATACATGTTTTCACCTGCTACGATTGCGTCATCCACGACAATACCCAGGGTGACGATAAAGGCAAACATGGAAACAATATTAATGCTGACGCCCATGGTCGGAAGGAAAAGAA
>JAQYVL010000300.1 GCA_030145525.1 Desulfobacterales bacterium | reverse complement strand
AAAAAGTTCAAGTTCGAGGCGCGCGAATCTTGTATAATACCGTGCACGACAGTGCAGCGGTAGCCGAAGGCGTGCATAGTTTTCCTATTCCGCAATTATACAAGATGAAGCGCAACAAAGAAATTGGACTTTTTACGAAGCCGTCAAATTTAAACACAGAAGAAGTTGCCAGTACCTTCCAGCCGCCTCACGGCGGCTGGAAACTTATTTAAGACAAATGCAATGTTTGCAAGACCTGCTTCAACGCCTGATTTCATTAATGATTGAAAAAACCAAAAAAATTTGGAGGGAAAACTCATGCTTACGATAAAAAAATATGCAAATGGTAGACTTTACGATACAAAGAACAAGAAATACATCACAAAAGATGAACTTGCCAAGCTGATCAAGAAAAAAACAAAAGTAAAAATCGTTCTCAGCAAAACCGGGAGAGATATCACCAAAACCTTTACAGCCCAGCTTTCATCAAAACCGAAAAGTAAAAAAAATGACCGCAAGATTCCCAAAAATATCAAAAAATGGATTGATGAGAACAAAAAATGGTTCGGCGACAACGTTGAAAAACAAATCGATAAACTTCTTGATGTCATGAATCTTCCCTCAAAAGAGCAGATCACAAAACTCACTTCCAGTATCGAATCGCTGAGCAAAAAAGTGAAAAACCTGGAAAGGGTGCAGGGAAAAAAGTAAAATATATGAACGGATCACAGGCGAAGAAGCCCGATGAGATGGGAACAAAGAAGGAAAATCGAGTACCTGCATAGCGTGGAGTTTGATACCAAACAAACAGAGTGCTTAAAAAGCCTCGTTACGCAGAATTAAGAACTCACATTTCCCTGGAGAACTGCATGCACAAAATCAAGAAGTACGTCAACCGGAAAATGTATGATACCACCGATAAAAAATACATTTCCATGGATGAGCTTTCGAAATTGATAAAGTCCGGCGGAGAGGTATCGATTATAGATAATAAAACCGGCGACGACCTGACCACATCGATAGTCTCACAACTGATTGCCCGGGATAAAAAAAGCAAAGACAAGGTAATTTCTTCAAAGGTTCTGGTACAACTCCTTCGAAAAGGCGGAGACACCCTGACCGACTATGCCAAAAAATATATCTCTCTTTGGCAGGGTGCCTTAACTCTGGCGGAGGATGAAGTCGACAGACTGGTAAACCTGCTCGTAAAAGATAAGGAAATTTCCAGGGCTGAGGGCAGCAACCTGAAAAAAGAAATAACAGGGTACACAGACTCTTTAAAAAACTGGATCCGTGAAAACATCGACCGGCGAATCAATGAGGTGTTGGGTGTTATGAACCTCGCCTCCAAGGATCATATCTCGGACCTTTCAGCCAAAATCGACAAACTAAGCCGTAGATTGAAAAAGCTTGAGAATTCACAAAAAAAGAAAAATCGGTAAACAGCCGGCACAACGCCCGGAAAAAGAAAATAGATTTGAATTCCGCACATCAAACCACAAAGTAAATCACCCGAGAATACAGCCCTCCTCCGATATCGTGTGTTGACACACAACTCTTTTTATGTCTATGTCCCTATGGTGCCGAATATCCTGATAAACTATTTTTAAGCAATTAAAACTATTGGTTATGGCAAAGTCGGAAAATAATAATAAATTTGTGAATCTGAAACGCACACTGCAGGCCCTGCAATCAAAGCGAATCAACAGCACATACAAAGATCTGAAGGAAAACCCGGAATATGCCAAAATCGGTGCCTTTTTCTTTGAAAAGCTTTACTCTCCTGAAGACTTTTCTTTCCGTGATGCCAGTATTAAAAAACTCCAAAAAATTTTAAAGGGGAAAATATACAAGGGTATCATATCTGCAGTAAGCAAAGTAATCGAACTTCATGAGCTGTCGGATAAACTGGATAACCTCATGGTTCAACACATGATTAAAATGAAAATCGGTCCGGAAATGGATATGGATCAGTACCAGAGGGTTTATCGCAGTCTGAACAATTATAAGCAGCGCATATATCAGATCAAACTGAGCACTGATGTTACACGGACATTCCACCGTCTCAGCAAGAAGTGGATTGTAGTGCTTTCGCTTAAAACGGTTCACACCGCGGCTCATCTGCTGGGAATTTCAAAAATAATTGATTTCGTATATGAAGCCTATGAAGGGTTTCGTGCCATTAAAAACATCGATTACTTTGTAAAAACCGTAGAAGAGCGGGAACTGGCCTGGCACGAAAAAATCTGGTCATCAAAGAGTTCTGCCGAAAAATAACTCAATCAAATACTATTGACAGTCTAATAAAAATTCAAAATTGATGGCAAAGAAAAAAGTTCAAGTTCAAGGCGAGCAAATCCCGAGGAGTGAGGTGTAGTTGGCCTACTCCGCAGGGACGAGGGATGAAGCGCAACACAGAAATTGGACTTTTTACGAAGCCATCATCTATCTGTTAGGAATATACCCATGAAAAGAGCCTTAATTCTCTCAGGCGGGGGAGCCCGGGGGGCTTTCCAGATCGGAGTATGGCGATATCTCCAGGATAAAGGATGGGATCCCGATATGATCTGCGGCACCTCTGTCGGCGCAATCAATGCCGTGGCAATCGGCTCCGGCATGCCCCTCACGAATCTGCTGGATATCTGGAAAACCCAGCATCGAACTAAAATGTATCGACTAAGAATTCTGCAGTTTGTCTGGTCGATCATTACGGGCAGACCTCCCAGCCCCCTAATGGACACAGGACCATTAAGATCAATGATCACCCGCTTCCTGGACATTGAAGAACTTAGGCGCAGCCCGCGAAAAATCATTATCACAGCCGTGAATCTGCTCACATCCAAGCTTACGCTTTTCAACAACAGTGTGATTGATATCGACCATGTGATGGCATCAAGCGCCATGCCGATTCTGTTTCCATGGCAATATATTGACGGAGAGCCTTACTGGGATGGCGGTGTTATGGCGAACACACCCCTTTTTCCGGCTCTGGAAAACGGGTCAGAGGAGATCATTATTGTCCTGCTTTCACCTGTCGGGCATCAGCTTAGAAAAGAGCCTAAAAATCTGATGACAGCCGGAGAAATGGTTTTCGAACATTTCCTGATCGGCTCCTGCCAAAGCACGCTGATGAACCAGACTGGCCGATATAAAAACGGCCGGCTGCCCGGCAGCACCTCTTTAGAGAAAACAGACTCGGACAGCGGCAATAACAGACCGCGGATTGCGATGGTTTCTCCATCACGCATGCTCGGTTTCCGGTCGCTGCTGAATTTCTCCACCAAGCAGGCGCATCGTCTAATCGACGAAGGCTATCGGAATGCTGAAAATCAATTGCGGGATCTGTTATAGCATGGACTTGCTGCGGAGCTGTCATCCCCCAACCTTCTCAGGAAAGGAAGCTCATGTTACCTGAATATTTTGAATTCTCCCTGCCGACAAAACTGGTCTACGGTATCGGTATTTTGGGCAATATCACCGATGAGGTCAAATCGTTCGGCAAACGGAGCGCCATTCTGGTAACCGACAAGGTTTTGATAAAAGCCGGGCCGGTTGACAGGGTGAAAGACGGCTTCAGTGGTACAGACATAGAAATCAGATGCACCTTCTCGGATGTGCCCCCCAATTCCACGATTAAAACTGTAGAAAAATGTGCAGCCCTGGCGCGGCAGAACAAATGTGACATGTTGATCGCAATCGGCGGCGGAAGCGTTATTGATACAGCCAAAGTAGCCAATCTCCTTCTCGTAAAAGGAGGAAAAGTATCCGATCACATGGGAGCGTATCTGCTGGACAGCAATGAAAAACTCTTCCCCGCAATATTCATCCCGACCACGGCCGGGACAGGATCGGAGGTTACCAAAGTGGCAGTGATCGCCGACCCGGACAACGATGTGAAACTGCCGTTTGCCGAAGAGCAGTTTCTCCCGGAGCTGGCGATTCTCGATCCCGAAGTTACGGTTTCGATGCCCGGCAAGTTAACCGCTGCCACAGGGATGGACGCACTGACACATGCCATTGAGGCCTATGTGGACAAAGAATGGTCACCGGCCTCGGATGCCCTGGCCCTCCATTCGATAAAACTCATTTCAAGCAATATTCTTCAGGCGTGCGCCAAGCCTAAAGATTTGCAGGCCAGGGGTGCTATGCTTGTGGGCAGTTTTCTGGCAGGCGTCGCGTTTTCACACTCCATGGT
>JAQYVL010000299.1 GCA_030145525.1 Desulfobacterales bacterium | reverse complement strand
TAACAGGAAAACCGATTGTTATGAAGTAACAGGAAAACCGATTGTTATGAAGAAACAGGAACAAAAATATAATGATTTTAATGTCTATCTGCAAAAGACCTTTGGATGCAGGGTTCAAAAAGTTACGGTAGATGCGGGTTTTTCATGCCCGAACCGGGATGGCCGTATCTCAACCGGAGGATGTATCTACTGCAATCCCAGAGGTTCCGGAACCGGTGCGCATTCAAAAATGGTTTCCATTACCGACCAACTGGAACAGGGCAAAAAAGCTCTTGTAAAAAGGTACAAAGCTAAAAAATTTATAGCCTATTTTCAATCATTTACAAACACATACGCCCCTTTCGAACAACTGAAAGCTGTGTATGAGGAAGCTCTTGCTGTTGAAGATATTATCGGGCTTTCAATCGGCACCAGACCGGATTGTGTAAACACCCGCATTTTAAATCTCCTGGAACAATATGCAAAACAGAATCTGATCTGGATTGAATACGGTTTGCAGTCCGCGCATGATACCACCCTTGACCTGATAAACCGGGGACATGATTTTAGTTCCTTTAAAAATGCGGTAGAAGCGACCAGGGGAAGGAAGATAAAAATCTGTGCCCATGCAGTTTTAGGGCTCCCGAACGAAACAAGGGCGCAAATGAATGAAACAGCTGACATCCTGTCAACCATGGGTATTGACGGGATAAAAATCCATCTTCTGTATGTGATTCGAGGAACAAAACTCGATGAACTTTATCGAAAAGGCCTTTACAAATGCCTTGAACAGAATGAATATGCGGATATGGTATGTGATTTCCTTGAACGGCTGCCAAAAGAGGTCGTTATTCAGCGCCTGACAGGCGGCCCTCACAGACATGAACTTGTCGCGCCGGATTGGTCCCTTAAAAGAAATGAGACACTTGAACTGATTCAGGATACACTGACAAAAAGAAAGACATGGCAGGGAAAGCTTGTGGATGCCCCCGGCATTACCAGTCTGAAACAAGACCCTTAATGGTATTTACCATCCTGGGGTTCAAAGCCCGCCATTTTGGCTCAATAGCCCTTCCTTCGTGCCATGCGAACTCGACGACATCAAATCTTTCCGGAATGTTATGAACTTTTTCAATTCCGTATTCGGAAGCAAAATAATATTCCACCCAAAGCATGCGGCGGGGATCAATACCGAATTTTTTTGTTACCAGGGTTGCAATATGGCCTGAACAGCTCCTTATGGACATCTTCCCGCCTTCTATATCCGAAGTAATGACAACAAAAGGCTTTAATAATTCCAGATCACTTTTTTCACTCTGGCGCAGATCATATATGCGCATCCTGCATTTTCCGCTGGCAAGACGAAGCTTTCCGCCCCACCCGTCCCAGGAAAATATATCATCATAGAGTAACATGCCGCCCGAAAACCTTTTGTGTTTGTTTTATTACCAATTCTCCATCCAAGGTTCCAGTTCCACTTCACAAAGAAAACAGGCACCCGGCAGACCTTACTTGACATTCTCCGGGTATAGGGTATATCCGGTTTACAAAATTGATGGCTTTGTAAAAAGTCCAATTTCTGTGTTGAGCTTCATCATTCGTCACTGCGGAGTAGGCTAACTATACCTCATTCCTCATGATTCGCTCGCCTTGAACTTTTTACTTTGCCATTATATTTGTGACTTTTACGGGTATGTCAAATTGACGGCCTTGTAAAAATACAATAAAGGAAATTATACTGAATGGAGTCTGTTGACAACAACAATATTGTTCAACTTGAAACAGCGGATAATCGAAAAGTTACTCTGGTAGGCACTGCACATGTATCCAAAGAAAGTGCCGATCTGGTTGAAAAGGTGATCCATGAAAAAAAGCCGGATACCGTCTGTGTAGAGCTCTGCCTATCCAGATTTCAAACGATTCGACAGAAAGACCGCTGGCAAAATATGGATATTATCAAAGTAATCAAGGAGAAAAAGGCCTTTCTTCTTTTTTCCAATCTGCTTCTGGCTTCATTTCAGAAAAGGCTGGCCGGCAAATTTGATATCAAACCGGGAGAAGAGATGCTTCGGGCCATTGATATCGGAGAGAAGGTCGATGCAAAAATCCATCTTGCCGACCGTGAAATACGAATTACCTTATCCCGGGCATGGCGGATAATGGGGATTTGGGAAAAAACAAAGCTGATGTTTCAGCTTGTTATGTCTATCGGTGAGGTGGATGAAATCAGTGAGGAAGATATTGAAAAAATGAAGCAGGAGGATGTTCTTCAGACGATTCTTGCAGATGTTGAAAAAACACATCCTGTTTTACGTAATATTCTAATTGATGAGCGGGATAAATATCTTGCCCAGAAAATAAAAACCGCACAGGGAAACAATATCGTTGCCGTAGTGGGTGCGGGGCATGTCCCGGGAATTAAGCGATACTGGGATACAAACATTGACATTGATGCACTGGAACAAATTCCACCCAAAAGCAAGGTCACAGGCTTTATTAAATGGGCCTTTCCGGCTGCCATTGTCGCACTGATCGCATTTGGCTTTTTTTTAGGGGGCAAAAACGCCGGAGCCGACATGATAAAATGGTGGGTCCTGGCAAACGGTATTCTGGCAGGACTCGGGGCGGTAATTGCCCTGGCTCATCCTGCTACCATTATTTCTTCAATACTTGCCGCGCCATTAACATCATTAAACCCAATGATTGCAGCAGGCTGGGTAGCCGGCCTTGTGGAAGCTTTTTTCCGAAAACCAAAAGTAAAAGATTTCGAAAATCTATCTGAAGATATCCTGTCTCTCAAGGGATTCTGGAAAAACAATGTTACACGCATTCTGCTGGTTGTCGTACTGACCAATATCGGAAGTGCCGTCGGTACCCTGGTTGCATTTCCCCTGATACTTAAGATTTTTGTATCCGGAGCGGGTTGATCTGAAAATTCCGCCTCCTTCATTCTCTCAGCGATCAAGTGACCTCTGAGCGAACTCTATTGAGGTCATCCGGTCACCGTTAAATCGGAACATCTTTATGAAAACGGCTATAGAATTTTTACAATGGTTCGCTGAACCTTTTTCCCGTTCCCCATTGTCAAGGATATCTTTTCCATTTTCAGGCGGTTATCGGCAAACAGATGAATGCAATCCGTATAGAGCTCCCATTCTTTTTTCAGCCCCTTTTCCTTTATGGAATCAATGGTATCATCCGGCTTGATGGCAAAGGTTTTTTGCCCGATGATCGGTCCGGAATCTTCCCCATAATCGATAAAATGGACCGTGCATCCACCGACTTTACACCCGTATCGAAATGTATCGCCATAACCGTCAACACCCGGGAATGACGGCAGAAGGGCAGGATGAATGTTCATAATCTTCGGATGATTCGGATCGATATTCACCCTGTCAATGAAATAGGGTGTGAGATTCCGCATAAAACCCGCAAGGACCAGAAGATCAAACTCAAATATATTCATTTTTTCAAGAAGGGCTGCTTCGGCAACCGCCCTTGTGATCAAAAAACGTTTCACTTTTTCATAGTCAGCCTTATCCGGAAAAATCGTCTGTTTTAAAAAAATATCGTCCAGATCGAAATCTTCCGGAATTTCTGCTTTTTGGCTGCCTGCTGCAATGATTTTGATTATTTTCGAATAATCGACAACAAAAGAAGGAATTGAATGTTTCTCGGCTCGTTTCAGTCCCTTGGCAGAAGAATTGTCTGTACCGACAAAAACCATCTTTCCGCTGATCTTTCCGGACTCACAGGCATCAATTATGGACTGCAGATTTGTTCCGCCGCCGGATATCAGTGCACCAATTCGTATTTTCCGGTCCATTTTCCTCTACCCCTCTACCAACGATTTGTGTTTATCAAAATTATATAAACCCCTCTACGAAGATCTTTGCAAGGAAAAATTCAAACATAAATACAAAATTTAATTTTCTCAGGCGTGCCGCTGTTCAATGGAAAGTGTTTTTATGCCAGAGTCCCGGATGACACAACATCCGTATTGTATTCGTCAGTACATGTAAAAGATTGACACAAAAACAGCTCGGTGCTATATTTTTCATGCTTGTGTTCGGTATTTATTATGAGCCTGGATCGGCTGATATGCGGGCTTAAACATAAAATTTCGGACCGAACAAAATAGGTCAGCATCTTGTCTCGTTGTGCACATTAATATGGAGAACCGTACCTCTCCATATCAGAATAACTGGAGGAAAATATGTTTGGAATCGGAATGCCGGAACTGATCATTATACTCGTAATCATTCTCATTATTTTTGGGGCCGGCAAACTGCCGGAAATCGGATCGGGTATCGGCAAAGGAATCAAAAATTTCAAAAAAGCCACTTCAGATACAGAAAAACAGGACCAGATAGAAGATAAAAAGGATGTCTGAATCCGTCTCGGCTGTTTATGACGGGCTGTATTATGGACAAACTGTCTTATCTTGTCCTGCTTATTTTTCTGACGGCCGACCGAATCGCCGAATCGGAAATAGCCCTCGAAAGCCATCCTGGAGATAATTTTTGCGTTATATACAGAAACCTGCATTTGAATCCGGGTATAATCAGAAACTTCTTTTTTAAAATTCCTTTTACTACTGTCTTTGCAACATATTCCGGTTTTAGTACTCCTGCAAGGCCTTTGACGGCAAGGGCTTCCGGAGGCATCGTCTTTGCTTCTTCCTGGTTCATAGGCGTTTTTACTTCCGGAGGGCAGACAACAGATACGTCGATATTGTGGAGTTTCATCTCACTTCTCAGGCAGTCCGAGAAGCCGACAAGGGCAAATTTGGACGTACCATATGCCGTATAGCTGAACATGCTCATCAATCCTGCGGCAGAAGAAACATTTACAATATGCCCTCCCTTTCCTTTCATGGACGGAAGGAGAGCCGCAATCATATTTCTCGCTCCATATACATTTGTTTTCATGACGGCATCAAAATCTTCATATGAAATATTTTCAAAATAATCGGCTTTGACAATACCGGCGCAGTTTATAAGAATATCGGGTTTCCCGAACTGTTTTACCGCTTCATCCATATTGCGGCTTACATTCTTCATGTCGGTGATATCTACCGGTATTGCTGTAATCTTCTGAGAGGAGTCATGTTTTGCATTCATAATTTCATTGCGTGCCCTCTCAAGTTTTTCTGGATTTCTGGCAAAAAGCGCCACATGAGCTCCTTTGGAAACCATCAAACGGGCTATCTCAAGACCGATTCCGCTGGATCCTCCGGTTATATAAACAATCTTATTATGAAAATCCTTCAACCCGTCTGTTCTACTGGTAGTTGCTTTCATTCGACCTCCGATTTTTAAAGGTGTTGAAAACCTTTTGTAAGGATAACCAGATAAATTTCATCCTTATTTTGAAAATAATTGTATATGGTTTTTGCAGCTTTAAATCAAGGGGCGGAAAAATTTTATAACTACGCCTTTCTACGGGCAATTGTCGTTTCCAAAAAAACCATATTCAAAAGCTTGTATTTTACTGCGGGTTGTTGCATGGTATCCACACAAAAATAGCTGATGCGATGAACAGGAATTACTTCTGAATTAATCCGGCAGACAAACAAAAGGATTTGAAATGACACAGGACCAGATATTGAAAGAGATTGAAGATATGATGAGTGTTGTAAAAAAAGAGAAAGAAACACTGGAAAAAATTCTGGCAAATCTGGAGGCGGACAATGATGGCAAGCCAGACGATGGAGATAGAACAGATCTGACAAGAAACCAATAATAATAGAAAGTAAACCGCAATTTTTTATCCATTTTATAAGGTAGATCATGAATGAACTGGCATTTTGTTCCGCAACCGAACTTGTAAAGTCTATTAAGGCCGGAAAAATAAACTGCACAGAGCTGCTTGACTATTTCGCAGATCGGATTGAACGACTGAATCCCGAGCTTAATGCAGTGATTCAGATGGATATCAAAAACGCCCGCGACCGTGCGGCGAAAGCCGATTCCGCGATAAAAAACGGGGAGGATTGGGGGCCGCTTCACGGACTGCCGGTTACCATAAAAGACTGTCTTGAAGTTGTCGGGATGCCCTGCTCTTCAGGTGCACCGGAGCTTAAGAACCATATGCCTGTGAAA
Source organism: Desulfobacterales bacterium (assembly GCA_030145525.1). Classification (GTDB taxonomy): domain Bacteria; phylum Desulfobacterota; class Desulfobacteria; order Desulfobacterales; family SURF-7; genus JAQYVL01. The sequence goes on along the minus strand of JAQYVL010000299.1, from coordinate 1,856 downwards.
AACGCAGATGCTGTCCAGTCTCTGATCGATGCGGGAGCTATTGTTTTCGGCAAAACAAACATGCCGCTTTATGGAGGTGATGTTCAAAGCTACAACGATATATATGGGCAGTCAAATAATCCCTGGGAAAAATCCCTAACCCCCGGAGGATCGTCCGGCGGTGCAGCCGCAGCAGTAGCAGCAGGGCTGACAGGCCTTGAAATCGGAAGCGACATCGGCGGCTCAATTCGAACGCCAGCACACTTTTGCGGCATTTACGGTCACAAACCAAGCTTTGGCATAGTTCCGGATCGTGGTCACATCCCTCCGCCTCCTGGTATTTTTACCGGAGATTATACGCTGAATGCGGATATTGTCGTGGTAGGTCCGCTGGCAAGAAGTGCGGATGATATTTCCCTTGCAATGGATCTTATTGTTTCACCTGAAAAACCCGAAAAAAAAGCCTGGTGCATAAAATTACCTGAACCCAGGAAAAAAGAGCTGAAAGACTTTAGAATAGGGGTGTGGATGGATGACCCGGCATGCCCGGTTGACACCCTCGTCAGCGGCCGCATTCAGGCTATTGCAGACAAACTGGCAAAAGAAGGTGCCCTGATCGATGAAACCCATCCTCAAATAGACTTTGCCGAAAGCAATGCAATGTATCTTGATCTGCTTGCAGCCATAATGGGATCAGGCCTTCCAAAAGAGATGTTCGAAAGCCTTGTTCAAACAGCTCCAACACTTTCAAAAGATGACCAGAGCCACATGGCAAGGCACATTCGCGGAGCGACCCAGCTTCACCGCAGCTGGATAGTTCAGGATGCCAAACGCCAGATTATGCGCCAGCTTTGGGATGATTTTTTTGCTGATTATGATGTGCTGTTATGCCCTGCCGCACCGGTGGCTGCATTCCCGCACAATCATGACTATATATATGATCGAACAATTCACGTGAACAGCGACAAACGACCTTACCTTGACATGCTGGGCTGGGCAGGACTTACAGGCGTGGTGTCTCTTCCGGCCACGGTTGCACCGGCAGGCCTGACACCTGAGGGACATCCTGTAGGCGTTCAGATTGTCGGTCCATATCTTGAAGATCGTACGACAATACATTTCGCTAAATTAATGGAAGATATTTTTGGAGGATTTATTCCTCCCCCGGATTATATTAACAGATAAGATACTTATAACGTTAAACAGGGGCTTACAATGATAGAACTCCTACCTAAAAACGACAAAATGCAAGCTCTGCGGGTCAAACGGCATTTACTATCCGATATTTTTTTTGCAATCAATTTCCTGGTCGTCTGGGTATCGATCAAATCCGATCTTGCCTCAATGAGCATATCCCAATTCCTGTTATTTATTGGAATGGCGGCAACAGGACAGGCCGCATTTTATTTTCTAATTCGAAGCGGCCTCAGCAAAAATTTCAAAGATCCGAGCCTCACAATGGCACAAATCAGTATCGCCATCATATGGGTTTCATATTTTATGTTTTTTGTAGACGAAATCAGAGGGGCTATCCTTATCTTTTATTTCCTGATCATCCTTTTCGGAGCATTCCAGTTTACCCGGCGAGAATTTATCATCACCTCATTTATCGCAGTAGCGGGATACGGAACGGTTATCATTCTCAATGCAATATCCCCCCCGCCCAATTTCAGCCTCCTGCTCAATTTGGTACAGTGGTTTATTCTAATCTCCGGATTGGCATGGCTCTCGTTCATCGGCAGCTATCTCAATAAAATGCGGATGAAAATTAAAATAAGGGAAGACGAGCTGAAACAAAACAAATCGAAACTTCAGGATGCCATTCTGGAGATCAGTAAGAATGCTGAAATTCTGAATAGCTCTTCCGTTGATCTGTC
>JAQYVL010000298.1 GCA_030145525.1 Desulfobacterales bacterium | reverse complement strand
CTCTTGATCACCGTTCAATCAGTACATATTTATGACAACGGCTATATACCTTTTCAGCCCAAACCATAACTAAAATGATATTGTGTGTCAAGATGACGAAAGATGGATTACTGGACGGGTTTGTAAAATTTCTTTTTTTCGTTCCTCTCTTTGCAAAGCATTGGTACAAATTTTGCTGTACTATAAGCTTAACAAGATAATAAAAAAGTCAAATTTTTTATGGCAAAGAAAAAAGTTCAAGTTCCCCGCCAATAGCGGGATTTCCGCTTCGCTCCAACAAGCGGTGCAAATCCCGGAGAGCGGAATGTAGATAGAACACTCCCAAATGACGAGGGATGACACGCAGTGAAGCGTCAGCGCTAACCGCAACACAGAAATTGGACTTTTTACGAAGCCATCAAAGGAGAGTTGCCATGACCAATGATATTCATATGTGTAAAGGATGCGGGCAGGTAAAAGAAGACGCCGGTCATCTTTGTGATCCGGTTGAAATAAATCAAGCATATGTGTGTGAACACTGCGGCTGTTCTACCAAAGAGCCGAGACACATCTGCAAACCAAAACTGCAGAATATCAATTTTGCATGCATTACGTGCGGAAGGGTAGCGGAACTGCCGAAACAGCTATGTAATCCAAGAGATATCGTGCTGATGGCAAAGGGTGATCCGCCGGAAAAAATCATTTAAACCGGAAAAAATCATCTCAAATAGATAGCCGGCAGTATGATACACATTTATAAAAAATATTAATAAGGAGGCCACCTTATGTATAATTCAGATGAAATATGTCAAAAAATTCGATCGGTATTTCCCGATATTGGAGAATGCGGCATAGATCTCCATGTCAAATTCGAAAAAGAGAAAAACGCCTGGGCGGTTCATTTAAGCAAAGAAAGTCATAATCTTACAACATATCTTGAGCTTGACGATACCGACAGCTGTCTTGAAAAAGAAAAATGTATTGGACTGGGGTTCCAGATTGCCCAGTTAAGAAATAACATCTCACGCTTTTGAAAAAATAACACCGCAGTAAGCATGAAGCTGCCTTATCATCCCGGGTTCCTATCCTTACGGAATCCGGGATTTTTTATATGTATGCCGTACACTTTTCCCGAGACACAAGTGTCTTGAATCGAAGCAATGAAACACATCCTGTTGAGCCACGGCATCCTTATAAAACATAACGACAGATTCCGAATTAACAATTATAACGGTTGTCATAATGATTTTTCGATTCATTAGTTCTCTCAACGATAAAGTTGCCTCTGAGTGAAGTCTATTGAGGCTATTTGGAAAGCGTTCTTCATGAAGTGGAGCGTCAAATTTGAAACTGTCTGAGGGAGCTTGCGACCGAGTTTTTCAAATTTAGCGGAACGAATGATAGAACGTTCCAAATGCCGCAATCAACGAACTAGGAGGCTCTTGATCACAGTTCAATCGGTACTGTTTTATGACAAATGACAATAAAAGGAATCTTCATTCTTTCCTTTTCAATCAGCATCCGATAAAAGCATGGATGGCTTCGTAAAAAAACCAAAATGGGGGGGTAATGGTGAACCAATCCGCTGATGAACAGGCTATAAAAATTGAAACCCAGGGCACTCTCTCAGAATGCCCGGCTTGCGGTTATAAAGACGGTTTTCATGTTTCCTTTTACCGTTCTGGAAAATCAGCAAAAACTAAAGTGATTCCAATCTGTCCTAGCTGTCACAAACGATTTGATGTCGGCTGGAATATACATCTGGAATAATAACATTTTATGATGTTGCGATAAAATTTTCCAACGTCTTTTGAGCAATTTCGTATGCCCTGTTTATATACCCTCCCAGCGCTTCCTTTGAAATATTGTTTGTAAAGTAATTTTCAAATGATTTGAATCCGACTTTTTTCCAATCAACATTTTGGCCATCATATAATGGCGTACCCGGCAACGGAACAAAGTTGTTGATGTCAAAAATAGATGTTTTGATCCGGCTCATTAAAGTCAAGGTGTCTTCAATATCCTGAGCATCCTCCTGGGGGAGGCCCATCAATATTGCAGTTACCGACGTTATCCCGCTTTGATGTATTATTTCACTCGTTTTGATTATATCGTCTACCGTTGTTTTTTTATCAATGGAATTTAAAATTTTCTGACTTCCGGATTCCAATCCCAAATACAGCCCACTGCAATTTGACCTCTTCATGAGATCGATGATTTCCTGGTCAAGATTGTCATACCGTGCACTGCAGCGCCATTTTACATCTAATTCTTCCTGAATCATCGCATTGCAGAATTCAGTCAAATATCGCCTGTCATAAGTAAAAGTTCCATCCACAATATCGACATACTTAACATCATAATTGCGGCTTAACTGTTTTATCTCTCCCATTACATTTTTCAAACTGCGCCTTCGCACTTTTTCCTTCCAGAGTTTTTTATCTGAACAAAAAGTGCAATTATACGGGCACCCTCTCGCGGTTATAACATAGTGTAAGCGATAGCGGCTGTAATCACAGTTCAGCACCAGCTCTCTGGCCGGGAAAGGCAGTGAATCCAGATCCGTAATCATGTCGGAATCCGCATTACCTATGATATTGCCATTTTCCTTAAAATGGATGCCGGGTATATTTTCCAAATCCGGATTACCGGATAAAAAAGCATTACATAATTTTAAAAGCGGTATTTCGCCCTCGCCGCGAACGGCGATATCAATATTGGGGCTTTCTAATGTTTCTTCAGGGCAAAATGTCGGATGATGACCGCCTGCAATAACGATGATGTTCTCATCGATCTCTTTTGCCAGTGCCGCAACTTTTTGAGCGCTGTGCATCATCGGTGTAAGATAGGTGATACCGACAATTTTCGGGCGGCAGTTCTGAATGGTTTCTGAAAGTTTGCGCCATATAGAATGGGTATCGTCGGCCAATATTTCTTTATATCGCTTTTGTCCTTCTGCATATTTGCGGACATCGAATGAAAATGAGGCCTGACTTGGCAGATCAGACAGCAAATTCCCGGAAAGAATTGCTGTATCGATTCCATTATTTTGCAAATAGGCTGCAAGGTTTACGGTAGAGATTGAATATCCATATTCAGATCCGATGCCTTTCAAAGCTTTATATGGAGGTTCTATAAGCAGGATGTCCATTTACTGCGCTCCTGTTGAATGTTAATATCTGTTATCTTTTTCATATCCATTCAATAATACACCGGAATCACTATGTATGGATATGTCATTGAAATTATACTTTTTTACAAAACCGTAAAACTTTCACCATAAATAAGAGTAGAAAGCAAGTACTATCCTGTGAAATTTCGGGGTAAAAGGTTTACAGCCATATCGTGAATGTGTTATATTTTAAATTTTAATGCCTGCAGAGGCTTATGCAGGTGCTGTCTCAAAAATAGAGATACTGTATAATCCCAAGACAATTTATGGATACAAAAACACCTCTTTTCAATAGTAAAGTCATAAAAATGTACCTGGAGTTCATAGCGGAAAACTATCCCGAGATCGATATAAATCCGGTATTTGAATTTTCCGGAATTACACCCCATGAGATTAATGAATCCAGCCACTGGCTCAATGAAACCCAGGTCGATCGATTTTATATGTTTTTACTTGAAAAAATAGGGAATCAAAATCTTGCGAGGGATGTCGGCCGGCACATCGTGTCCGCACGGGTGATGGGAATCTTAAAAAAATTCGTGATGAGCCTGATGGACACTGATTCCATTTATATGCAAATAGAAAAATCCTACAAGATCTTAAACAAGGCGGCTGATGTAAAAGCAAGAAAGCTGAAAAAAAATAAAATAGAAATTATTACAACGCCAAAACCCGGAACAGAAGAAAAGCCTTACATGTGCCAGAACAGGACTGGAATATTTGAAGCTCTGGCAACCATTTTCACCAATAAATTTGCGAATATTGAGGAGATCTCCTGTGTCCATAAAGGCGGTTCCTGCTGCCGCTATATCATCACCTGGGAGGATTCTGATTTCTGGCGCTGGAGCAAACTGGGCAGTTATTCTCTCATAGCATTCATACCCATCTCAGTAACCCTCTTCTTTTTACTGCCGAATGCATTGTGGACAGCGATAACAATATGGCTATGGCTTATCATAATATTTCTGTTTCTTT
>JAQYVL010000297.1 GCA_030145525.1 Desulfobacterales bacterium | reverse complement strand
GAAAGTTTCGGGACGTATTTGTCCGGAAAGGGGAAGCGTATTGCCGTTCTTGCCGTAGATCCCAGCAGCACCCGAAGCGGCGGGAGCATCATGGCGGATAAAACTCGCATGGAAAGGCTTTCTGTTGAGCCGAACGCATTTATCAGGCCGTCTCCATCCGGAGGAACACTAGGAGGGGTTGCGCGCAAGACACGAGAAACCATGCTGCTTTGTGAGGCTGCAGGTTTTGATGTGATTATTGTCGAAACGGTTGGAGTCGGGCAGTCCGAAACTACCGTTGCATCAATGGTTGATTTTTTTCTGGTGCTGATGCTGGCAGGAGCCGGTGATGAACTTCAGGGGATTAAAAAAGGCGTGCTTGAGCTGGCCGATGCCATTGTAATTAACAAGGCAGACGGTGATAATATCAAAAATGCGCAGAGAGCCGAAAAGGAATATGAAAACGCACTTCATCTCTTGAGGCCTCTTTCAAGCGCATGGTCACCCCCGGTTAAAATATGCAGCGCCCTTGAAGAGTCCGGAATCGATCAAATCTGGAGCATGGTTTTATCGCACAGGGAAAAGTTTTCGGCTTCCGGTGAACTGGATGCAAAGAGAAGGCACCAGTCACTTGACTGGATGTGGTCGATTGTTGAAGAGAGGCTGCAGGAACGGTTCAGGAAAAATAGCGATGTGAAAAGGGAGTTGCCAAAAATTATTGAAGCGGTTGAGAAGGGAGAAGCGACTCCAACCGCTGCTGCAGGCAGATTGCTGTTTTTTCTTGACAATTGATTATCAATATAGAAATTTATCAGATTACGGTTATAGTATTCTAAATTTGGAAAAGCAGGTTTTGTATTCTAATCTGCTATTATACAAGATAAAGCGTAACAAAGAAATCGAACTTTTTACGAAGCCGTTAACCTTTGCAAGAAGAAAGGATCTTAATAATGGGTATTGTTGCTGATAAAATCAAGGATCTAAAGGAAAGAGAAAAAAAGATTCTTCAGATGGGCGGTGAAAAGGCAGTTGCCAGGCAGCTCGAAAAGGGTAAATTGAGTGCCCGGGAAAGGCTTAATTTACTTTTTGACCCCGGAACATTCAGAGAGATTGATATGCTTGTGGAACACAGGTGTGTTAATTTTGAAATGGAGAAGGTTGATATCCCCTCAGACGGAGTTGTTACCGGACACGGAATGGTTGATGGCCGTCCGGTATTTGCCTATTCTCAGGATTTTACATCAAGGGCAGGAAGTCTGGGTGAGATGCATGCCGGGAAAATCTGCAAGGTTATGGATATGGCGCTGAAAGCCGGTGTACCCATTGTCGGAATCAATGATTCAGGCGGAGCCAGAATCCAGGAAGGGGTAGACGCGCTTTCAGGTTACGGCCGGATCTTTTTTCGAAATGCCCGTGCATCAGGGGTAATCCCCCAGATTTCAGCAATCATGGGGACGACCGCGGGCGGTGCTGTTTATTCTCCGGCAATGACCGACTGGATTTTTATGGTGAAAAACAGCAGTTATATGTTTATAACCGGGCCGCAGGTGATAAAATCCGTAACCGGAGAGGAAATTTCCTTTGAAGAGCTTGGCGGTGCAATGGCACACAATGAAAAAAGCGGTGTGTCACATTTTGCATGCGAGAGTGACGAGGACGCCATTGTTCAGATCAAAAAACTGCTCTCTTATATCCCGTCAAACAACATGGAAGATCCTCCGGCTGTGAATACAGGGGATGATCCAAAAAGAACCGATCCGGCCCTTGATAAGATTATTCCGGATAACCCCAATCAGCCCTACGATATTAAGAAAGTAATTCAGTCCATTGTTGACAACGGAGAGTTCTTTGAACCCCATCAGTATTTTGCCACGAATATCATCATTTGTTTTGCCCGATTAAACGGCAGAAGCATCGGCATAATTGCCAATCAGCCGGAGAATATGGCAGGGTGCCTTGATATTAACGCTTCAGACAAGGCTACCAGGTTTATTCGGTTTTGTGATGCATTCAACATCCCCATCCTGACCATTGCGGATGTTCCCGGCTACCTGCCCGGAAGCAATCAGGAGTGGGGGGGGATTATCCGCCATGGCGCAAAACTCCTCTGGTGCTATTCGGAAGCAACGGTTCCCAAACTGCTGCTTGTCACAAGAAAGGACTATGGCGGTTCGTACCTTGCCATGTGCTCAAAGGATCTTGGAGCCGATATGGCTTTTGCATGGCCAAGCGCCGAGATTGCGGTCATGGGAGCGGAAGGTGCGGCAAATATCATACACAGAAAAGAGATCAAGGATGCCAAAGATCCTGTTGCAAAGCGTGAAGAAAAGATCGATGAGTACAAGGATCTATTTTCGAATCCATATTGTGCGGCAAGAAGAGGATATATCGATGCTGTTATCGTTCCAAGTGAAACCAGGCCTCGTCTGATTGACGCACTTGAGATCATGTGCGGCAAAAGAGAGGTTTCACCTCCAAAGAAACATGGTAACATTCCGGTTTAGTGAAGTGAAATTCCTATCCGGAACCGCAAACGGTTAAAAATGATGCATTCGTAAAGAGTCAAAAATGAAAGTTACGGAGTTATACGGAGTTATAATGAAAGAGAAGAAAAGGATCGCCGCGATTTCAGCGGTAATGATATATATAAAAACCGAAGAAGAGATGGCATACATGCAATCTGCGGATCAGGTCCAGCTGGAAGAACCGGAAGCCTCCTCCGCATCCCTGAACCTGTGGGGTATCAGCGGTCGGCAGGCGATTATGAATATGCGAAGCATGGTGCAGATGAAATCTTTTCACGGATCAAGATTGCGTTAAATATAAACGGGTTAAGGGGAGAATGATAAAATGAGCGAACATAATAAAGTATCAATGACCACAATGAATTACAGCAAGGATAGAGAAAAAGCGGAAAACCCTCTTAATATAATGGATGTGACCTTGCGCGATGGCCACCAGTCCCTGTTTGCTACCCGTGGACGAACCGAAGACATGATTCCGGTGGCGGAGCTGATGGATGAGGTGGGTTTCTGGGCAACGGAAACATGGGGCGGTGCCACCTTTGATACCATGCACCGTTTTTTAAATGAGGATCCCTGGGAAAGGATCCGCACATTGAAACGGTATTTCAAAAAGACTCCTTTTTCCATGCTTCTGAGGGCGCAGAACCTTGTCGGATACAGGAATTATGCAGATGACCTTGCCGAAGCTTTTGTGGAAAGGGCGGCTGAAAACGGGATGGATGTTTTCAGGACGTTTGATGCCCTCAACGATTATCGTAATTTTGAAACGGTTGTGCCGGTCATAAAACGGTGCGGCAAGCATTTTCAGGGGTGTATATGTTACACCATGACGGAACCTCGGCTGGGCGGAGATGTTTATAATATAGACTATTATGTGAACAAGGCTTTGGCCCTTGAGAAGATGGAGGCGGATACCATTTGCATCAAGGATATGGCCGGCTTGATTGCGCCATATGACGCATATGATATCATCAAGGCCATCAAGGAAAAGGTTTCCATACCGGTTCATCTGCACAGCCATTTTACTTCGGGCCTTTCGCCCATGTCACATCTGAAGGCAGTTGAAGCCGGTGTCGATATCATTGATACCTGTATGTCACCCTATGCCTACCGCACATCCCATCCGGCAATTGAACCCCTTGTAATGGCTCTTATGGGAACAAACCGGGATATCGGATTTGATATTAAACAGCTGGCAAGCATCAATGAGATTCTCGAAAAAGAGATCATGCCTAAATACAAACACCTTCTGGCGGACAATAAAATGTCCATTGTTGATATCAATGTGCTGCTTCATCAGACACCGGGAGGCATGCTGTCCAACCTGATCAATCAGCTCAGAGAAATGGATGCTCTGGATAAGATTGACGAGGTTTACAAGGAGCTTCCGAAGGTTCGGAAAGATCTTGGACAGATCCCGCTGGTGACTCCCACAAGCCAGATTGTCGGTATCCAGACGGTGAATAATGTGCTTTTTGATGATGAAAATGAGCGGTACAAGATGATAACCGCCCAGGTTAAGGACCTTTGTTACGGTCTATACGGCAAGACGGCAGTTCCCATTAATTCGGAAGTTCAGAAAAAAGCTCTGAAAGGATATTCCCGGGGAGAAGAGCCGATTACATGTCGGCCTGCAGAAGTTCTGGAGCCGGAACTCGCAAAAGCTCAGGAAGAGGTCAAGGGCCTTGCAGTGGATATAGATGATGAGATCCTTTACGCCGTGTACCCGGTAACCGGGAAGAAGTTTCTGAAATGGAAATACGGCAAAGAGGAGCCGCCCGAGGAAGTAAAGGCCAGATCCCTTGAGGACGCTCTTAAAGAACAGGAACTTGTTTTGAAGGCACGCAAAGGCGAGCTTGTTGAAAAGGCCACGAAGGATGCGGCTGAAAAGGGAGAGAACATAAGGGAATTCAATGTATTTGTGGATGACGAATATTTCAATGTCGGTGTAGAGGAAATAGGCGGATCTCCGGTAATTAGTTATGTACAGCCAGCCCAGGCGCCTGTAGTCCCGGCGATGCCTGTCGCTGCTTCTGCCCCGGCAGCCCCAAAGGTTCCGGCACCGGCTCCAGCAGCACCGGCTCCAGCACCCGTGAAACCGGCTCCTGCCGTTTCCGCTGGTGATGTAGAAGGTACGCCTCTTGAAGCTCCCATGCCCGGCATGATTGTAAGTTATGAAAAAGAGGTGGGCGATTCGGTAAATCAAGGTGAAACAGTAGTTATTCTGGAAGCCATGAAAATGGAGAATGCGCTTACTGCGCCGAAAAGCGGTGTAATCAAATCGATCAATTTTAAAAGCGGGGATGCAGTTGCAAAAAATGATGTGCTTTGCGTAATTGGATAACCTGATATTTATGTCTATATAATAGTAATTCCGTTTCGGAAACCCACGATATCCTCTGTACCACGTACCATGGGCGCGGTCAGAGAAAACGGGTTTTATTCCAGGTAGTGCTTTTGAACCGATGAAGCCAGGTGCAAAAGTTTGGTATAAAGCTGTACACTCTGAACGTGCGGATTCCCAAATGATTGTATTTATTTAAATAAAGTAATGAGCGGTGCGCCGGAATTGAATACCCGGCAAACGCTTGGATTGTGAAATAAGGTCAAATATTAACTGGTTGAGAATAAGTTAAACCATTTTTACAGAGTACGGAAACAAATGAGTATTGCGATCAAGGAGACAGAACCATGAAGATCCATGAGTATCAGGCAAAGGAACTGTTTAGAAAACATAACGTCTCAGTTCCGGATGGAGGAATTGCAAAAACTCCGGATGAAGCGGCTGATCAAGCTATAAAACTGGGTAAGCTGCCGGTAGTGGTAAAGGCGCAAATTCATGCAGGAGGCCGTGGAAAAGGAGGGGGTGTCAAGCTGGCCGGATCGCTTGATGAGGTAAAAAGTATTGCGGATGAAATCATCGGTATGAATCTGGTTACGCATCAGACCGGGCCGGAAGGGCAGCTTGTGAAGAAGGTGCTGGTCGAACCTGGTATAAGTATAGAAAAAGAGCTTTATCTCAGCATGCTTCCGGATAGAGAAACCGCAAGTGTTGTGATCATGGCAAGCGAGGCAGGAGGAATGGATATTGAGGCCGTAGCAGAAGAAACTCCGGAAAAGATTATTCGGATTTTCGTTGATCCGCTTATCGGTATTCAGCCGTTTCACAGCAGACGCATTGCGTTTGGCCTGAATCTTTCGCCGGTCGTTATGAAAGATTTTAACAGCATGCTGGTAAATCTGTATAAACTGTTTGTAGATTGCGACTGCTCGCTTCTGGAGATCAATCCTCTTGTAATTACAAAGAAAGAAAGGGTTATCGCTCTTGATGCAAAGATCAATTTTGACGATAATGCACTTTTCCGTCAAAAGGATATACTTGAGTACCGTGATGAGGATGAGGAAGATCCTCTTGAAGTGGAAGCCTCAAAATACAATCTTAACTACATCAACATGGACGGCAATGTAGGCAATATGGTAAACGGGGCCGGCCTGGCCATGGCAACTATGGATATTATCAAACAGGCGGGTGCCGAACCGGCAAATTTTTTGGATGTCGGTGGCGGAGCAGATGCCGGGATGGTTGAACACGGCTTCCGGATTATTTTAAGCGATGAAAAGGTCAAAGGGATCCTGATAAATATTTTTGGTGGAATATTGCGGTGTGATATCCTGGCAAAAGGGGTGGTTCAGGGAGCTGAAAAGGCGGGCGTAAATGTTCCGATCGTGGTCCGCATGGAAGGAACGAATGTTGAGGAAGGCCGAAAGATTCTTAACGCGTCCGGACTGAATCTGATTGCGGCGGTTGATCTTAAAGATGCCGCAGTAAAGGTTGCTTCCATCGTAAACGAAAGTAAATAGTCGAAAATAAAAGCTGACACAATAAGGTTCCACCCAGTTTCAGAATTATGAGGAAAAAGAGATGAGTATATTTGTAAATAAGAATACAAAGCTTCTGGTTCAGGGTATCACCGGGAAAGAGGGGCAATTTCATACAAGGCAGTGTGCCGAGTATGGTACAAATGTGGTCGCAGGCGTGACGCCGGGAAAGGGCGGGCAGAAGATGGATGAAGTGCCCGTTTTTAATTCGGTAAGGGATGGGGTTGAAGAAACAGGCGCGAACTGCAGTATGATTTTTGTTCCCCCTCCTTTTGCTGCTGACGCGATAATGGAGTCAATCGATGCCGGTATGGAACTCATTGTCACGATCACGGAAGGTATTCCGGTCATGGATATGATGAAGATCAAAAAGATGCTGGAAAACTCCGATTCTCGTCTGATTGGACCCAATTGCCCTGGAATTATTACTCCCGGGCAGACAAAAATCGGTATCATGCCTGGAAATATCCATTTTCCGGGAGGACCTGTAGGCGTCGTATCCAGGTCCGGAACCCTTACATATGAGGTTGTTCATCAATTGACCCGGCAGAGTCTTGGGCAGACAACGTGTATTGGAATCGGAGGCGATCCGGTTAACGGCACCAATTTTATTGACTGTCTGAAGGCCTTTGAAGCAGATCCTGAAACCAGTGCGATCGTTATGGTAGGGGAGATAGGTGGAAATGCCGAAGAGGAGGCTGCCGAATATATATCTAAAAATGTAAAAAAGCCTGTTGTGGGTTTTATTGCAGGCCTGACA
>JAQYVL010000296.1 GCA_030145525.1 Desulfobacterales bacterium | reverse complement strand
ACCGCGCTGGAAGTGGCGACGGAATATTTCAGATCAGGTGCGGATAAAATTTCCATTGGGAGTGATGCGGTTCTTATTGCCGAAGCATATTTGAAAACGGGCAGCAAAACAGGGAAAAGCGCCATTGAGGAAATTGCGCGGGTATACGGCAACCAGGCAGTCGTCATCTCTGTCGATCCCAGGAGGATCTATGTGGAATCACCGGATGAGGAGAGCCATCATGTAATCGAAACAAAAATAAAGGGTCCGAATGGTGAAAAGTACTGCTGGTATCAATGTACCATAAAGGGAGGCAGGGAAGGCCGTGACCTTGATGCAGTGACATTTGTGAAGGTATGTGAAAAGCTTGGAGCAGGGGAGATTCTTCTGAACTGCATCGACAGAGATGGTACGAATTCCGGGTTTGATATTGAACTGATTCGTGCTGTTAAAAACGCGGTGTCGATTCCGGTAATTGCGTCAAGTGGAGCGGGCTGTGCGGAGCACTTTTATGAGGTGTTCACCCGGACAGAAGCGGAGTCAGCGCTTGCTGCGGGAATATTTCACAGAAGAGAGGTCTCGGTGGGTGAAGTAAAAAAAAATCTGAACAGTAAGGTTGAAATACGGCTGTAAACAGATCAGAGAATGCACATTAATTCATATACTCACTATTGACCCTGCCGATGATTTTTTTGAAAACATATCTGACATCGGAGAGGTCATCGTCGGCATATGCCAGATATCGGGGCCTGAGTGAGTGCGCTTTTGTAACCATTTCCTTTTCCTGGCCCGGTAGAATCAGGATAAAGGGAATTCTTTGAAGTTTCTCTTGAAGGATGCTCAGATCGTGCAGCTCCTGTTCATTACCGGCGACAATTATTGCAGCCACAACACCGTTCAGAGGCTGGTTGAGAATTTTTGCAACCTGATCCATCCGGCGTGCAATAATAATATTTTCTTTAAGCGCAATCGTTTCGACCAGTGTCTGCAGCTTTGTGCTGTGATTCTGTATCGGGTGTGAATATAAAAGTATACTTGGGACAGAAAACATTGTTGAATTCCTTTAAAAAGTTTTAAACTGGCGTTATATGCCTCAAAAATTGGGCCAAGAAACGGATTAGGGCGAAAAAATAAGATATATATAATAAAATTAATATTTTAAAAAAAGAATAATCGGAAGATGAGGAATGGAATAGTTTGAAAAAAGCGGAAATCGTATCATGAAACAGGACTTTCGTCCCATTGTTATAGACATGGAAGGCTTTGAAACCGGTTTTGTCATTATACCGATACTTTTCTGACTTGTTGAGGCAAAAAAGAGTTTTTACTATCTGCGGAAAAAATTGACAGCGTTCCGGAACAAATTCAGCCCCATGGTTGGGGAAGGCGACCATGTTTCCCCTTTTCGTTTTGCATGCTCTTTTTCTCTGGTCCAGTCCGGATGATTTGTCGGATGGTGAAACGCTTCCGGATGGGGCATCAAACCGAAGACCCGGCCTGTAGGGTCGCAGACACCGGCAATATCAAAAACAGAGCCATTTGGATTGTATGGGAATTCCTGGTTGGCAGGAGTGTTGTCTTTTTTCGCATACCGGAGTACGACCTGACTGTTTTCTTTCAGCCGGTCAATCGTTTTCTCATCGGAATAGAACTTTCCTTCTCCGTGTCGGATTGGAAGCTCGATTTGCGAAATACCTTTTGTGAAAACACAGGGTGATTCCGGGTTGACATTAAGATGAACCCACTGATCTCTGAAGTTTCCGCAGTCGTTGTAGGTAAGTGCAACGCTTTGAGATGAATAGTCATTGTCAAAACCCGGCAGAAGTCCAAGGTTGACGATGGTTTGAAAGCCATTGCAGATTCCAATGACAAGGTTGCCGGAATCGATAAAACGGAGAATTTTATCTCCGATATTGGTTTTCATCCGAACAGCCTGAACCACTCCGGCTCCATGATCGTCACCCCAGCTGAATCCGCCGCCAAATACCAGTATTTGAAAATCGTCCAGTGAGATCGCTCCATCGATTAAGGAGTTGATATGCACGCGGGATGTATTTCCCCCGGCCAGCTCAGAAGTATGGGCTGTTTCATGATCACAGTTTAAGCCATAGCCGGTCAGAACCAGAACATTCACTTGGGCTTTCATATTAAATCTCCAAAAGGGCTTTTCCATGCGGATTTAAGATCTTGAACCGATGAAGAGATGATTGGACTGCCGTCAATACCCTTTATCAGAAGTACGGACCGATCCGTAACTTTTCCGACCAGAGCGCAGGGAAGGTCTTTGAACCGGGTTTGGAACGCTTCTTTCTGTTCCGGGGCAATTGTTACAATGAATCGCCCGGCAGACTCGGAAAAGAGAAGGATATCATTTCTGCCTGCCCCTTCTGAAAGGACCTTTGAAAGCTCGATCTCCATTCCAAGATTCCCCCCCATTGCCTTCATGGCGAGGTGGACCCCAAGCCCGCCACGATAAATGCCATGGATCGAGGCGGCAAGATTATCCGAAACAGCTTGACTTAGTGCTTTATAGAGAGGAAAAAATTGTTCCGGATAAACGTGAGGAACATTACAGCCCACATGCCCGAGATGTTCATAGTATTCGGATGCCCCGAGTTCGTTTCGTGTGATTCCAAGGATATATACAAGGTCACCCGGAATTTTAGCATCCATCGTGACGCATTTTTTGACATCAGTTACCAGGCTTGTTGCTGAAAACTGCATGGTTGCAAGGGCTGATATTTTGCTGCTTTCTCCATAGGGACCTGTCAGGTGTCCATCGACATACATGCTGTCTTTTCCGGATAGGAGCGGAATTTCGTAGGCAAGGCACATCTCTTTCAGCGCTTTACATGACCGAACAAG
>JAQYVL010000295.1 GCA_030145525.1 Desulfobacterales bacterium | reverse complement strand
TTCAAAGGAAAAATCGTCTAAAACAAGTTTGGTTACACTATGTATCTCCTCCTGATCATCGGCAATGATAATCTTCCACGGATTTTCCTTTTCCATATTCCGGCTGTCATGAACAGTTTCCTCAGTAA
Source organism: Desulfobacterales bacterium (assembly GCA_030145525.1). Lineage (GTDB taxonomy): Bacteria > Desulfobacterota > Desulfobacteria > Desulfobacterales > SURF-7 > JAQYVL01. The sequence continues at coordinate 3,357 of JAQYVL010000295.1, read as the reverse complement.
ATAGGAGTTCATCATTTTCTGCAGCCGGTTTTTCGTCCTTATCAATCATATTTTTTTCTCCCTGTTCCACTGGAGCAGATTGGCATCCGAAAATTGGGCCGACATTCTTCTGTTAACGGCCCAAAAAAAGAGTGCAAGCTGTAACGATTTAATTTCATCTTTATAATCCATTTAAAATTGACGCCTTCGTAATAATCCATTTAAAATTGACGCCTTCGTAAAAAATCCAACTTCTTTTTTGCAATTGCATATAAATTTTAAAGGGATTTGTGCAGTTGGATACTTTTTTATACAACCAGAGATCACATTCTAACCCCTATTTCCACGCTATATCAGTATATCATCCTGACGTTGGAATTGCGTAGAAAAGAAAAAATGTTGTGCTGGATAACTGGTTGAAAAAATAACATAATTTTATTCGACAGATTACATACCGATAATATCTTTAATAAATGACCATATTCGTTATGATCTGACAAGAGAAGGTTTGGTGGATTTATCTCTCTTCACTTTGATGTTTGAATTACTGTCTAAAAATAAAGAAATTACACTCGATTGTCAAGAAAACATTTTTCCTATTGTGAGGACAGGTAAAAACCCCATGGTTTTACCATGATCATGGCTTGACTTGCACTGTGAATGGCGATACAGTTTTTCAGCCCTAGACCTGCCGGCTGTTAAAAATGGGAATCCGATGTTTTTCAATAAGATATCGTAACATACACCGGAAAGCAGAACATCGAGAAAATCCACATATCAAATAACCGAGGATATCATGACAAACGATATGCCTACAGATGAATTGAATCCGGATAACTATTATGGAAAAATTTTAAACGGAAATTACAGTGAAAAACTGAAAAAAAAGGTAGCCGATTATATTCGGCGGCTTCATATGCTGGATGAGCTTGATATTCCTGTTATCATCTATCTTGCCGCCTGGAACAAAGGTGAAAAAACAATCTGGTATGAATTTGTCAGCAGGCAGTTTACCGAGCTTATGAGATGCAAACCTCCTGAAATCAGCGGTGCTTTCAGAAACAGTATTATCGACCGCAGAGAATACAGCTATAAAGATGATTATATAAATATAGAAAAAAAAGTTGTCGACAAACAGGAACTGAGCGGATCCAGAAAAAAACTGCGTTTGGAAACTCGAAAAAAGGGAAATACGGAAGCGATTTACAAACTGCTTTTTGAAAAAGGCAGGGCTGTCTGGCTAAAGGATCAGGCCTTTATTGAATCGTTTCAGCAAGATCGGATTTATCTTTCACTCGGGTGCATGACAATCGTCTCAAAAGAGATGGAGGCTGCTGAAGAGAAAGAAAGAGTTGTCGAGAGGCTGGAATCACTTCTGAATGAAACCGGAAGCCGACTTTTTCGAAAATAGATATCTTATTACGCACCCTGGTGCCATCCTGAACTATGTTTAAAAATTTTCCTGCCGAATTAAATTTTTTACGATCTCAGTACCGCCACCTCAAGGTCTTTGAACAAAATTAATCGGCTGATTTCAGAAACTCCACCCCAATGCCATCCGAAGCTATTCTGACAATTTCAGCGGGAACCCTGATATGTTTATGGTTATCTGTAAAAGGAATTTTCAGCACAATTGTATTGCCGACAGAAAACTTTCCATCGGTTTTGATAAAAATACCGCCACCGCTTATGTCCTGACTGACACCTTTACAAAGACGTCCTTTTGATTCAAATTCAATTGCATTAATATAGGATCTTCGGATGTCATCCCTCTCTCCAAATCCACCTGAAAAAAAAGAAGGGTCCTCTAACTGCTTTAAAAGTGTTGTCTGCTGCTGTTCGGACATCTCCAGAATATACTTAATCAAGCGAACGGTAGCAGCTTCTTTGCAATCAAGGTCATCATGAGACACCATTGTCATTGCTCCTTTATCTTACGTTTCGTTACGAGCAGATCCTTTATCTGCAAGAAGTTTTAGCGCTTCATATCGTTCGGAAAATTCCTTTTCGAGCCGTGAATTGAGCTTTTTGGCTTCTTCCGGAAAAATTTTCCGCAGAGAAGCATATCGAACTTCACCGGAGAGGAATTCCATTAAATTTCCGTCAGGAGCCTTGGATTCAAGTACAAACGGATTCTTGCCCTCCTCTTTCAGCATGGGATTATAGCGATAAAGTGGCCAGTAGCCGCATTGCACTGCGAGTTTGGTTTCTTCCTGGGTCTTCCCCATCCCTTTTCTGATTCCGTGATTGATACAGGGAGAGTAGGCCATGATAAGGGATGGCCCGTCATAGCTTTCCGCTTCAACCAGGGCTTTGAGGAGCTGCTGTTTATTCGCACCCATACCTACATTTGCCACATAGACGTAACCGTACGTCATAGCCATTCCGCCGAGATCTTTTTTGGATGTTTTCTTTCCGGACGCTGCAAACTTGGCAATTGATCCGGTCGGGGTCGCCTTTGAGGATTGACCTCCTGTGTTGGAATAGACCTCCGTATCATAAACGAGAATATTAATATCCTCCCCCGATGCCAGAATGTGGTCGATTCCGCCGAAAGAGATATCATATGCTGAACCGTCACCAAGAAAAACCCAGAATGACTTTTTGGTAAACAGTTTAGAGTAGCTCTCAATTTCAGCTAATAAAGGACTATCGCTCAAAGCCGGCAGAAGTTTTTTAAGCTGATCTCCATATTTTTTTGACAACTCCGGATCTTTCATGTTTTCAAGCCATCCGCTCATGGCATCCTTCAAATCCTGAGGAATCTCCATAGACAGAGCTTTTTTTACAAGATCCACAAGCCTGGATCGCTGCTGCAGTGTGCCGAGAAGCATACCGTAAGTGAACTCTCCGGGGTCCTCAAACAGAGAACTACCCCACGTAGGGCCAAAGCCGTCTTTGTTGACACAATAGGGAATAGCTGGTGCTGAACCGCCCCATATGGAAGTGCACCCGGTTGCATTACCGATGATCATGCGCTCACCGAAAAGCTGCGTTACCAGCTTGGCATATGGAGTCTCGCCGCAGCCGGCGCAGGCTCCGGAGAACTCAAGGAGAGGCTGACAGAACTGGCTGCCCTTAACACTGTTTCGTTTAACCAGATTATCTCGAACCGGAAGGGTCAGAGAATACTCATGATTGGGCACCTGCATTTCGGTTTGGGTTTCAAGCGGTTTCATGACAAGGGCAGGCTTTTTTGCAGGACAAATATCAGCGCAGTTACCGCACCCCATGCAATCAAGGGTGGTGACCTGAATTCTGAAATGTAATTCCTTTAATTCCTTACCGATGGCTTTAATGGCTTCAAAACCCGAAGGAGCATTTGAAACCTCTTCATCCGTTAACAGTACGGGCCGAATCGCCGCATGCGGGCAAACT
>JAQYVL010000294.1 GCA_030145525.1 Desulfobacterales bacterium | reverse complement strand
ATTTCCAAAAATAAGTTTTTATCATCTCCCTGGCCACAGGTCCGCCGGCACTCGATCCATGTTCACCATGCTCTACAATAACAGCAACTGCAATCTTTGGATTAACCGTCGGTGCGTATGCAACAAACCAGGCATGCGGTTTCATTGCATCGTCCAGCTCTTCTTCTGTTTCGGGAGCCCCCCTTTTCCGGCTGACAAGCTGGGCGGTTCCTGTCTTGCCGCTAATATCAAGGCCGTCGACGCGCGCGATCCATGCTGTTCCATGCCTCTTGTTTACAACTTCCCAGAGCCCTTTTTTGATAACTTCAAGCGTTTTTTTACTGGCGGGCAAGACTCCGAAATTTTCTTTTTTAAAAGTCTTCACCACCTCGCCTTCAACCGTCTTTATTGATCTAAAAAGTAAAGGTTTCCTTCGAGTTCCTCCGTTTGCAACCGCAGCAGTAAGAACCAGCATCTGAATCGGAGTTGCCAAATTATATCCCTGCCCAATGGCCACGGAAAGTGTTTCGCCCTTCTGCCATCTTGTACCAACTCTCTTTTTTTTCCACCCCGAGGTAGGAATAAGCCCTGAAGCCTCATGATCCAGCTGAATACCCGTAGGCGAGCCCAGCCCGCAAGCCTTCGCGTACCATGCAAGCCTGTCGACTCCCAGTTTCTGTCCGGCCTGATAAAAAAACACATCACAGGATTTGGAGATGGCATCAACTACGTCTACCTCTCCGTGCCCTCCCCGTTTCCAGCATCTGAAAACCCGATCACCAAACTTATAATACCCCTTGCAGAAAATCGTTGTATCCTCATCAATCACTTTTTCTTCAAGGGCTGCAATGGCGGTTACGATCTTATATGTCGAAGCAGGTGGATATTCCCCCTGCACGGCCTTGTTTTCCATCGGACGCATGGGATTTTTAAGTAAAGAGTTACACTCTTCATGAGACATTCCGGTCACAAAAGAATTCTGGTCAAAGGAAGGACTGCTTGCGAGAGCCAGTATCTCACCCGTTGAAGGGTCCATTGCGACCGCCGCTCCGGCAACTCCTTCAAGAAGTTCTTCCGCTTTTTCCTGCAAAGCATGATCAATTGTAAGATAAATATTATGCCCTGGTTCTGCTTCTACCGTTTCGATAATTCTGGCTACCTGGCCGGTTGCGTTTACTTCAACCTGCCGTCCGCCGCGTTTTCCCAAAAGAAAGCTTTCAAATGTTTTTTCAATCCCGAATTTCCCAATAAAATCTCCTGCCCTGGCAGAAGAATATTTCCCGGATTTAAGCTCTGCGGAGCTTATCTGGCTCAGATAGCCGATTAAATGGGAGGCGCTTTCAGGATGGATATAATTGCGCATTGGTCTTATATCCACCAGAATCCCAGGAAGATCGAACATGTGAACTTCAATCGCTGCAAGGGCCTCTCTTCCGATATTGGATTTCAGTAAAACCGGTTTATAGGAAAGAAGCCCCCTGTTCCGGGACACAATACCCATCATCTCTTCTTTGGGAACTTTGATATATCCGGCCAGTTTCTCAATTGTTTCTTCAACTGGTTTTGCATCCCTTATGATGATGCTCAAATCAAAAGACGGTCTGTTATCCACAAGAAGATTCCGATTTCGGTCAAAAACAAGCCCTCTTGGTGCGTCTATACTTTGCAGACGAATGCAGTTGTTTTCCGAAAGCCTTCTGAACTCTTCTCCTTCAATTATCTGTAAATAAAAAAGCCGGATCATCAATACAGCAAAGGCTGCAAAAAGGCAGAGCATCAATCCGTTCAGGCGCTGCTTGAACCATTCGGCATCGGCTGTTTTGTAATAGCTTTCCAAAATTCCCTCGAACTGCTTACTTGTTCATAATTATATTATGAAATATCACTATTACCCGTTTTCTTTTCTTTTAAACATCCATTCATCAAACCAGTTGCCGAACCTTCTATGGAAATAATCAAAAATAAGAAGGAAAAAAGGGCCCGTAAAGGCAGCCCACAAACTCTGAGCTATAGCTGACTGAACAAAAGACTCCGGCAGAACTTTACCTCCGTCAAAAATGGTCAGTAATGCCAGAAACATCAAATTTTCAATTATCACTCCGATAAAAACAATAAAAGGCTTGATAAGGATACTTTGTGCATGAAAAAACTGAACCAGTCCCTTTGCAGCGATAAACAACCAGAAATACACTGAAATATATATTCCGAATGGGCACCCTGTAAGAGAATCCATGCAAAATCCACAGAAAAGAACAAGAGGCAGTCCTTCGGTGACCGGACGAAAAAGCCCAAGATATAGAACCACGGGAAGAAGGATATCATAAAAATTATTGAATATGGTAAAATTTGCCAGGACCGCAGTTTTTAATACGATTAAAAAGATACAGACACAGGAATATATGATATAAATAATCACGGCTTTTCTATTGTATTCTCGGGTGCATTCCCGGGAGAGTTGATAATAACAAGAACCTCTTCGAGCTTTTCAAAATCAGCTGAGGGTGTAATGTTAACCGCCTGGAACATTCCGGAATTGCGACGAATAACACTGGATACATATCCGATCCGCAGTCCCTTAGGATAAACCCCGTCTATTCCCGAAGAAACAACCTCGTCTCCTACTCTGACATCATTTTTCCGCAAAACGTAATGCAAAGAACAGCTTTCAGCAGATCTGCCTCTTATAATTCCTCTGGCCCGAGAACGCTGAACCAGTGCATCTACGGCGCTGTTTCTGTCAATAATCAGCAAAACTTTGGCATAATGAGCTGAAACGGACATCACCTGTCCGGCAATGCCTTCAGGCACAACGATCGGAAATCCTTTTTGGATACCGTCAGCTTTTCCTTTATCGATGATAACGGTTTTGAACCATGGAGAAGGGTCCTTGCCGATTACTTCGGCTGAGACAGTTTTGATTGTTCCGGTACTCTGAAAACTTAAAAATTTTCTGAGGCGCTGGTTGGACAGTTCAATTTCAATGCACTGGTTGTTTTTTTCAACAGCCTGGACAAGAGATTTTTTTAAATTTTTATTTTCTTTTGCGGTGGAGGATAGGGAAAAATAGTATTTCCAGATATCTTTTACAAAATTTATAGAGCCGGTTACCGCCTCCTGCAATGGCGACACAAATGCAATCGTAATGCTGCCGGCCCCTTCTGTTGCGTCAGGATGCCTGCTTGATACAGAAATAAGAATAATGCAGCATATGAAAAAAAAGACTCCGGCAATGGTAAACACCATTCTCTTTGAAAACATGTAATTATCTGATCATGACCTGTTTTAGAATGTCAATGCTCTCAAGGGCCTGGCCCGAGCCCAAAGCCACTGTTGACAGCGGATCATCTGTAATGGTTATGGGAAGACCGCTTTCTTCTCTTAACAATTTGTCAAAATTTTTCAGCAAAGCGCCGCCGCCGGTCAATACAATTCCGCTGTCGACGATATCTGCTGCCAATTCCGGAGGAGTCTGTTCAAGGGCGATCTTTACCGTTTCGACAATAGCGTCTATCTGCTCCGATATCGCGACACGGATCTCTTCCGAGTCAATAGCAAGAATTTTCGGAATTCCGGATACCAAATCCCGGCCTTTCACTTCAATGGTTTCCAGATTCTGGGCATCAGGATATGCGTTTCCAATTGTCGTTTTAATGATTTCCGCTGTTCTTTCACCGATCAAAAGATTGTATTTTCGCTTGATATACTGGGTGATGGCTTCATCCATCTTATCTCCGGCGACACGTATAGATCTGCTGTAAACAATTCCGGCCAGTGATATCACCGCAACCTCTGTCGTTCCGCCGCCGATATCAACCACCATGTTACAGGTTGGTTCGGTGATGGGAAGACCCGCACCAATTGCTGCAGCCATCGGCTCTTCAAGAAGGAACACTTCCCTTGCGCCGGCAGATTCTGCAGATTCTTTCACCGCCCGCTTTTCAACCTGGGTAATTCCGGAGGGAACGGCGATAATGATACGCGGCCTGACAAATGTTCGACGGTTATGAACCTTTCGTATAAAATGCTTGAGCATTGCCTCGGTAATTTCAAAATCGGCAATTACACCATCTCTCATGGGACGGATTGCAACAATATTGCCGGGAGTTCTTCCCAGCATATTTTTTGCCTCAAGGCCCACCGCAAGGACTTTGTTCTTATACCGATTGTCTGTTCTGACCGCGACAACGGAAGGCTCGCTCAGCACAATACCCTTCCCTTTTACATATACCAGTGTGTTTGCTGTTCCCAGATCAATTGCAAGATCATTTGAGAATACGCCCAGAACAGAATCCAAGAATAAATTCATGACACCTCATTTCCGCACATTGACAAGTGCCCTTTTGGTTTACATTATCTTTAAAATTACTAAAGCATCGCTACCAAAAATAGTCTGATATTACAAGGAGAAAAATGATTAAACAGTTTATATTAAGAAGCCTTCTCAAAAAATAGAAATATTTTTTATAATTACATCATGAATCTCGGGTCTGAATGCTCTTATCCGGTCATTATCCCGAGATGGATGCACCCGGTTTGTCAGAAGAATCACGTTAATTTCAGTTTCAAGATCCATCCAGAAAGAAGTTCCTGTAAAACCGAGATGACCCACCGTTTTTTCTGAAAAATAATGTCCGCAGCTCGATTTCCCGACATCGGGGATATCAAAACCAAGCACCCTGTTGATATGTCCCTGCCGGGATAAAAATTGCCGCACAGTTCCTGGAAGAAGAACACTCTCTGTCAAATAACCATGATAAAGAGACTGAAGAAGAAGCAAAAGTCTTCCGACTTCGGCTGCCGTCCCAAACAACCCGGCATGACCATCGATCCCGCCGACGGCAAAAGCATTGTCGTCATGAACCTCTCCGATCAGTATCTTGCGGCGCCAGGGACATTTTTCAGTAGCGGCAAACTCCTTATTCAATAAATAAGCGTTCTTTTTTGAACTTTCGAGATCAATAAAAAAGAGATCCTTCAAACCGGCCGGAGTATAAATTTCGTCAGATACAAAACCGTTCAGCCGCTTTCCGGAAATCTCTTCAATCATCCAGCAAAGGATCATAAATCCGATGTCGCTGTAAAGGGTTTTTCTTCCGATGGGATGGATGAGCTCTTCCCCTGTTAACAACTCCCGTATCGCTTTTTTTCTCTTCTTTTGAGGGATCTCTATCAACTTTTCATAATAGGGTCTGTAATCCGTCAGGCCGGACGTATGGCTGAGAAGATGCCGGACCGTTATCTCTCCCTTTTCCGTTCCGGCAAAACCGGGTATCAGCATGCTCAGCGATTGATCAAGTTCAAGCTTTTTCTGTTCAACCAGCTTCATGATTGACAATGTTGTGGCAAGCGGTTTTGTCAGCGATGCCAAATCAAAGACGGTTTCAAGCGTTACGGGTCTTTTGCTGACGATATCCGCTGTTCCGTATGCCTGATGAAAATGTATTTTCCCCTTTTCTGATACATAGAGGACTCCGCCTGGAAAGATCCCATCAGCCACTGCGTTTTTCATCAAATCATCAACCGGCTTCATTATCTATCTGCCTGATTTAATACTCATAATAAAATTAAAGAGTTCGGCTCATTTCGTTGCGGGAGAATGATAGAGCAACATATGATTATCCGCATCAAGGGTTGCTTTGAGTCCGACAGGAAACGTTATATTAGTCTTGCCGTGACCAATTTCAAACCCGGCGAGTATGGGAAAATCATCATTTTTGAACACTTTTTCCACAACCCGGTAAATGCCGTCCTGGTTGCCGCAGTCTTTAAAAGTACCCAGAGCAAGACCGGCCAAACCTTTGAAGCAACCTGCCAGTTTCATCTGGACAAGCATTCGGTCAATCTTATAATTGGGTTCTTCAATATCCTCGATAACAAGGATATGACCATTGAAATCCGGTTCAAAAGGCGTTCCGACAAGATGGCATAGTGTCGATAGATTACCGCCTGAAACAGTTCCGGCAGAAGACCCTGCTCTGATGGTTAATCCTTTCGACGGTTTAACCTTCAATTTACGGCCCGAAGTCAGCGCGAGATTCATCGATTCTCTTGTTTTTGGATCTGAATCTGAAAGGGTTGTCACCATTGGGCCATGAAAGCTGATCAGGCCGCATTTCGTCTCAAACACGGATAACAGGGCGGTAATATCACTGAAGCCGATAAAAATTTTCCGGCTCTTTCTTATGGCTCTGTAGTCCAGTAAAGACAATATCCTCATTGAACCAAAGCCTCCTCTGGCGCATATCACAGCCTTGACGGCGCCCTCTTTGAAAAGACTGTTTAACAAATGCGCCCTGTGCTCATCAGACCCTGCCAGGTAATCCTCTTTTTCAAACAGCCCTTCCGGCGTGAACACATTAAATCCCATCTGTTCCAGAACCGAAATACCGCGCTGCAGCTTCATTTGATCAAAAGGCCCTGCCGGCGCTACAATCCCCAATGTATCGCCCGGCTTCAACACCGAAGGTAAAATTCTTTTTTTTTCATGGGGTTCCATAATCTAACCAACCGTCATTAATAGATTTGCAGCCGAAAAATTCGTATCATCATTTTTACATGAATTTTAAAAAGAGATATTATCAATTTACTACAGTGTCCAGAAAGAAATGATAAATTTTCATCAAATCCAGAAATTATGAAGGTTTTAACCCTCGTAAACCAAGAAGTTTTCCGGGTATTCAGATCTCCTCCTGAAGTGTGGTGGTTTCAATAAAGCCATGCCTGAGAATGCGCATGAATAACTTGACATGCCCTTCCCATGCTGGTAATTATTTTTTTTTATGTCGGGGCGTAGCGCAGTCTGGTAGCGCACTTGGATGGGGTTCAAGGGGTCGGAAGTTCAAATCTTCTCGCCCCGACCATTTAATCAATAGGTTACACACTTTCACATTTTCTCTGCAAAGGCAATGTGACAGTTTTGTGACAGTCAGCTTTTTTAGAAGCGGTTAACCCATTTAAAAGGTTGACCGCTTTCTTTTTATGTTCCTGCGTCAAATGAGCGTAACGTAAAATCATGGTCATTGTCTTGTGCCCAAAAAGTTCCTGAATATCCTTCAGGCTTCCACCACGCATTAAAACCTGACTCGCAAATGTATGCCTTTGGTCATGGAATCTAAAATCTTCAATCCCTGCTCGATCACATGAGCTTTTAAATGCACGTTTTACTTCTTTAAGAGGTTTCCCCTGATAAATAAATACATATTCTGATGTAAGATGCTGTTCTTTTCTGATTTGCTTGAACAATACCTCCAAATCATCATTAACGGGAATTTGCATAGATTCATTTGTCTTGGTTCTTTGCAGATAGATAAATCCATTCCTGATGCATGACCATTTGAGGCCTAAAATCTCCCCACGGCGCATGCCGGTATTGAGAGCGCATTCAACGATCCTTTTCAAGTAAATAGGGCATTCACTGAGTAGCTTCCCGATACCAACAAAATACCGAAATGCCCCCAATTTGTAATCTGCTGAAGAGATCTGCATTTTACGTCTAAAATTTCTTGTGATTTATTTTGTAGATACCTGAAAGGAAATTTGTTAAAAAATCTGAGATAGATCTTTGCTGTCAAGACCGACTCAAAATGTCTAAAAATAATTCAACGCTGCCCGATAGAAAAAAGACCATCAAGTGATCTGATAGTCAGATCTCAATCGATGATTTTTCGCGTGTTGTTATTTTTTTCCCGATCTTAACCTATATTGAAAATGTCTCAGTTGTGATTTCCCACTATTTAAATTGAAACGAAGAAAAATTGAATTATATTTTTTTCCGAGGTTGGCGAATCATGTCTGATACAGGTTTAGATTTAATTTTTATAGCTCAAACAAAATTTGAACTTTTCTGGTTGTACTATATCCTTGAAGTCGATACCATCTTAAATTAACAAAAAATAATTGAACGCTATCGGAATGAAAAAAGATCATTTGGAGATTTGATATCAGATATCAATCATGTTATTAAAGCTCTGTGCTGCGATTACACATTACCATTGATGTCAACATTTGAAGGTTTTGAAAAAACATGTTTTAAAGGCGGCCTGGCCCCATTTATTACCGGTCACCCCCTGGCAGTCATTTCTGGAAAGATCTAAACCTCAAGCGTCACACAATTTCGTGAGTCCGGTAAATCGCCTATGCGATTTTTTTTTAGTCATATCTTCATGGAACATTCTGATTGTGGCGTGCAGGACCCAATTAGGTGGAGTATGTTTTACTATTTTTCAACCACATCAATACAAGGTGTATTCAATTCCTTGACACAAAATTGTATCTTGAATATAAAAAGACACTTAAAAAGTGATTCTTTTAATTTAAAAAGTTGTTTGCGGCAGGGGTATAAAAAACATCCTGATTATAATGAATTTTGGGGAACAGATTTTTTAACCAATAAGAGAAATTAATTATTATAGGTAGCAACGCAACAACTTGTAGCGCATTGCTATCAAAAAATGTATTAACGCACATTCAAATGGAGGTAACAAAATGGCCCGTCTTGAAAAAATGACAGAACCTGAAAGAGTGTATCTTGAAAGTGTAAATTGCCCAACTTTTGATAAACACCCCTGGGTAAGCGGCCCTGCTCTAAATAAACGCCGCGTTGCCATTGTTTCAACTGCAGGCCTTCATCGAAGGAATGAGCGACCATTTACCTTAGATTCACATGAGCATTATCGAATTATTCCCGGTGATATAAAAGCAAATGACTTAATAATGTCGCATGTTTCTACAAATTTTGATCATACTGGTTTCCAGCAGGACTGGAATACGGTTTTCCCGATAGACAGGCTTCAGGAATTAGCCGAAAAAGGAACGATTGGAAGTGTTGCAGATTATCATTATTCATTTATGGGTGCTTTTGAGCCTGCTCAATTTGAACAGGCCGCACGTGAAGTTGCCGGATTATTGAACAAAGACAATGTCGATGCAATCTTGCTTTTACCTGTCTGACCTCTTTGCACACGCGCAGTTGGCGCGCTCGCACATTATTTTGAAGAAGAAGGATTACCTACAACACAGGTAAGCCTTATTCGATTACATACCGAAAAAATAAAACCACCCAGGGCTCTTTGGGTATCTTTTGAACTGGGACGACCTCTTGGTGCACCCAATCAACCTGATTTCCAGTATAAAGTAATATTGTCGGCCTTAAAGCTTCTTGAAGCACCTTCCGGGCCTGTATTGGAAGATTTTCCTGAAGAAAGTCCAGTTGTTTCCTCTGATCAAGAGATCATGATACCTGCCTGCCCGGTCAATTTTTCAGGTAATAAGGACCAGCTTTCTGATATAGAAAAATTGATTGAGGCTTTTAAACAGGAAGTATCCGGAATGCGCTCTTGGTATGATATAGCGGTTTCAAAACGTGGACGAACAACATTTGGTGTGAGTCATTTGGATATAAATGACATCGTTCATCTGATTTGTGATATGGTCAAAGGAGAAACACCTGATAATCCGAGAGAAGACATATCTTTGCCATTTACAATCAACTATGCTGTGGATGATTTAAAAGCGTTTTATCTGGAAGGAGTTACTGCCCAGCCAGGCCAGGACTCACATAAGAGTGAGGCGCTTTCCGACTGGTTCTGGAATAAAACAATCGCAGGAGATGTAATCAAACAATTAAGGAAAATTTGTAAAAAAAGTAAAGACGGGATGATGCAGATTGTAGGCACAATATTGCTTGTACCTGCTGCGCAAGTGCATCGTAAAAAATAAAGTCTATTATTTGACAATATTTACGGTGGAATTACTTAAAATTAGGCGAACTAAAAGTTCGCTCTTATTGTTTGTTTATAGATACATATCTGAAAAGATCTCAATCTCAGGCAATTATCTGAAAGCTTTTGGTATGAACGAGAGATATGTATCAATCAAAAACTCCATATATTATAGGGATTTTAAACTTGACCTTTGATCCAGCTTGCATTGAAAATTATCAGGTAAAGCTATCTATTCTAATCAAAATTCAATAATAATTCGTTCATAAAAAAGGAGAAGGGATAATGGAAAAGAAATTTATAAAAATATCGATTTTCCCCTTGTTTGCAATCGTGATTTTTTTTGTCGCGGGATTGTTTATTGCACATGGTATGTTAGCACCCGGTGCGGTTGCGAGTGAAAAATCCGCCAAGCCGGAGTTCAAGGGCAAGATCGCCAAAACTTATGAGGAATCAGAAGAATGGTGGCCAAAAAAGAAAAGACCTCCCAAGAATGCTCCTAATGTAATCATATTCTTGTTGGACGATGTTGGTTTTGTATAATACTCCCCAAAAACTGGACAGTTGATTAAGGTGTAAAATGAGCCTATGATAACGATTAATTGGAGGCTTGTTTATGGGAAGAATTCGAAAGAGTTACAGTGCCGCATTCAAAGCAAAAGTCGCATTGGAAGCTGTTAAAAAAGAAAAAACGATTGCTCAACTGTCCAGCGAATATGGAGTTCACTCGAACCAGATAACCAAGTGGCGCAAAAAATTACTGGAGGAGCTTCCTTCCGTTTTCTCAGATCAACGGAAAAAGAAAGAG
>JAQYVL010000293.1 GCA_030145525.1 Desulfobacterales bacterium | reverse complement strand
AATTAATTTTCCGATTCAAGCGCTCTCTCAGTGATCAAGCAGCCTCTGAGTGAAGTATATTGAAGTCATTTGGAAAGTGTTTTTCATGAAGCGGAGCGCCAAATTTGAAACTGTCTGAGGAAGCTTGCAACCGAGTTTTTCAAATTTAGCGGAGCAAATGATTAAAACACTCTAAATGCTGCAATCAACGAACAAGGAGGCTCTTGATCGACTTTCAATCGGAAAATATTTCTGAGAACCACTATAAAGCATCTATGATTCAGCATTACCCTGGAGATCTATTGTCTCCCGGTTATGTTAGAACCGAGTTTAAAACCATCCATCATGATTTTGTTTTTATGCACCCATAAATCGTCATTCCCAAACCGATTACAACTGAAATACTGGCGATTGTATTAGACACAAACATCATAATATTGCCAAGCGGCATAACCGGCTGAATACCTCGAACACCCAAAACAGCACCCCAAAGAGGACCAATTGAATAACAATATCCTGTAATAACAAAAGAATATACTAAAATTCCGCACTTTCTTTGATCAAGGTTCAAATGTGTAATACAAGCGGAAACCGCAAGAATCAACATACCCGTCATGACGCCCTGAAGATGGGCCAGGTGCCAGGCTCTTATACTGCCGGGAATATCCCCTGTAATGACAAAAGTGTATGCCAATCCCGACAGTGCTCCTAAAAACGCAACAACAGCACCGTGTTTTATCATAAATAAGCGATGTGACTGATTCATATAAACCCTCCCCTTTAAAATGATAACGAAACCCATTATGGAACAGATGCCTTATATAAAACCCCGTTGCCTTCAATACGATATTCCCCGCATATTGCAGGAACAATTGCAGACTGCCCTTTGGAAAGGGCAATCGCTTTTTCGACGGGATATTCAGATATCAGTGTTTGCCCTTCGATACAGATAATAATCTCTACATTATGACTATCCCTGCTATGGTATGAATTACCGCTTTCGACTTTCACAACTGACAGGATAAATTCCTCAGCCCGGCCCGGATATACTTCCTCGCACTCTCCCATTTTCTGGGGAGTAATAATTTCGATATCTTTTTCTTCAAACGTTAAAATTTTCAAAAGCTCCGGTACATCTATATGTTTTGGTGTGAGCCCTCCTCTCAGAACATTATCGGAATTGGCCATCAGCTCAATGCCCAGACCACTTAAGTATGCATGCAACTCCCCTGAAGGCAGAAACAATGCCTGACCGGGCTTGAGACACACCAGATTCAGCAGTATAGGAGAAAAAACTCCAAAATCATTGCCATATGCCTCATATAAGCTATGCATCCATTTAAAAACCGGGTCATCTTGAATGTGCAATCTGACTTTTGCCATTGTTTCGTTTAAAATCGGTATAATCTCGCTCTTCGAAATTGTAATCAATCTCTGAAAAAAATCCCTCAGTCCTTTTGAATCGGGTTTTTCAGAAAGGTCATTGATAGCTGATGCGAGCCCCGGTGTAGAAATTTTTGAAAGCAGTAAAAGCATTTCAGGAATCCGCCTGAAGCCGCAGAGAGCCCAAAAGTCAGAAAGGGCACAAATGCATTCCGGCTTATGATTGTCATCTCTGTAATTTCTGTTATATGCATCAAGAGGAACACCTTGCCTATTTTCTCTTTCAAATCCTTTAATTGCCTGCTCACGGCTCGGGTGAGCCTGTATGGAAAGCGGTTTTGATGCAGCTAAAATTTTAAACAAATAGGGGAGTTTGTTTAAAAACTTATCCGCAACCTGCTCTCCAAGTAACTCTTTTGGATGCATCTCTATAATTTTATCAAGCGCCTGCCATTGATTTTTATGTTTTATAAGAGACGGAGCCTTATGATGAGCACCCATCCATAGTTCTGCCTGGGGCTTTTCAGAAGGAGAAGGAGTCCCCAGAAGGTCAGGAATAGCGGTATATGATCCCCATGCGTACTCCTGAATCGAATTTTTCAGCAGATGAATATGTTTCATAGCTTCTATCTCTTATCACCGACTTAAAGTTGATGGCTTCGTGAAAAGTCCAATTTCTGTGTCGCGCTTCATCCTTCGTCAATACCGTAACACAATAGCAGATTTTAAAATTTCGGGCAATGTGTGAAACTGCAAGCCTCGACAATCGCTCAATTTAGGTTGAATAATTTTTCGGTTTATGGCATATTTCATAAGCTGGTTTGAACTATTTTCTATGGATTCCCCCCGACCAAACCATGCCGGTCCATATAAAACGTACATAACAGATGACAGTCAATGAAAACATAAGATTGAAACAAGAGAGGACCAAATGTCTAACGGACTTGACGTAATTATTATCGATGATGATTCCGCTGCCTGTGAGTCAATTGCTGATATCGTAAACCGATTCTACTCATGGGGTGATGTATTTGTTTTCACGGATGATGAAGAGGCTGCTTTGTATTGTATGAACCGTAAAAGCAGCATCGCAATTTTTATTGTGGATGTATTCCTTGCTGACAAGAGCGGCTTTTTATTTTTGGATACCATCTCGGGAAAATATAAAACCATTCATGATGATACGATTATGATAACCGGAAACTCAAATGACGATGTTGTGGATATGTGCGTAGCCGCGGAAATAAATCATCTGCTTGAAAAACCGATACGGCCCTATGCACTCCAGCTTGCTGTAAGAGCCATTGCCTCCAAATATATGAAATTTGCAAACAGACTGTTAAAAAACAAAGATTTTTTGGATGAATGTAAAAATGTTATTGGAGCATTCAATGGTGATCCGGATCTTGATTGTCCCCAATAAATGCAGCAGCGTACCTGTCATTTAAATTTTTCGACATATTCTTTGAAAATCTCTTTAACTACCCGACTTTTTTCAAACTCATAAAGTCTTTCAAAGGTCCCTTTTATTCCATTTCCAGAGCGCACAAGCGTATCTCCTACATCCTTGTAGGCACTTACACCCAGCTGAAAAGCGATGGCACCTAAAGAATCAAGAAAGCGGTCATTTAAGCTTAGCCTCCCACACTTTGTAGGCGATCGCCATGCTTTGCCTGCCATGTAAAGAGCCGACCGAATGGAGTTGTAGTTTGAACCGACCCTTTTTACGGCATCATATACCATATAGGCAACCACAAGGGGACTGTTTTTTAATGAATCCGGAACCTTTCTGTTCATTTCAGACAGGTCTGTGATGCTGAGTGCAAGAAGATAGTCCATGGTCCCGGCTTCACCGTAAAGGCAGGTCTTCTCTTTCTGGCTTTCCAGAAAATTGACCGATCCGGGAAGATCCGTCAGTGACCCGGGTTGTATTCCGATTCTGTTTCGAATACAGAAACTGGCAATCTCTCTGCCTGTATGATCATCAAGAGAGTTAAAATAGTCATAAGGAAGCCCGCATATAAAAGCTCCGTGTACGGATATCCCATGATCGATTATTTTTCTGATCTGCATGGAATAATATTCGGAAACGGTCAAGCCGCTTTTTTTGATCCCCTTCACGGCATTTTTCCCGATGTATTCAAGATTTCTGATATCCAGCGACTCTAAACCGATAAAAAAATGAGAGGCGCCGGAAAGTCTCATTTTTTCAAGCAGCTTCTTATCTTCGGCAGCATCTATTGAAATCTGAACCGCGTAATTCAATTTCAAATCACTGTCAATAATTCCATCCAAAATTTCTTCAAGTTTTTTCCCTCCCAGTAAAAAGTTGTCCGGAAGAAAAAAGAAAAACCGGCTCTTAAGACTTGTACCATCCTTCTGAATTGCTTTTAATTCACTTAAAAAATCTTCCGGCTTTCTTGAAATAAATTTTCTCTGATTTTTTGAAAGTGTCGATATAGAACAGAATCTGCATGAGAAAGGGCATCCGACATAAGGTGTTGAAACATTCAGGCGTGAATTTTTTGCAAGATAGTGTCCGATAAAAGGCAATTTTCTAAAAAATTCAAGCCCCATCTCCGGCATAGCGATTACATTTTCACTTCCCCACACCCCGTTCTCAACTGATAAAAAACCGTTATATTCAGGCTTCAAAGTTCCCTTCCCGATATCTGAAATAAGAGCTTTGATGACATCGGAATCGCCTGCCCCCCTTACCTGGGAAATCAGTTCCGGATGGGGCACAAAGGCTTTGATAAATGTTTCAACCTCCAGGGGACTTGTAGAGACATGAATGCCTCCGATAATAACCGGGATCTTTGCATGATTTAAGGGTATGGAAGCTGCAACTGCAGTTGGAAAATTAGAGCTTATCGTTGTAATAAAAACCGCTTCCGGTTTTTTTCCTTCTTCCTTTATAACACGATCCAGACATCGCCTGCGTCCATCTGTAAGAACGACTTTTGAATCCGGTGCTGCTATAGATATCTGATTTGCAATATAGTAGGATGAATAATTTTCAATTCCAAAGTGATCTAAAATTCCGCTGCGTCCCTTGGTAAGATCAAAATTTACAAAATCAAGATAGTTATTTTCATTCAATTCCGAAGCATCCTGTCCGGAGAGGTATGAAATAAGATCAATCGGTGTAAAGTCCGGTTCACCGACTTTATCCATTACCTGAAATGCAATCGGATGATACATGATATAATACTTGGAACTCATGGCCGGCCTTTTTTTAATAACGAAATAGCTATATCATTCTTTTAAAAGTTCACAAAGCAGCCTAACCCCGAACCCGCTTCCACCTGCACCACAGTAGGCGTTTTGCTTTTTTGCATATGCGGGACCAGCGATGTCTATATGAGCCCAGCGTGTATCTTCTGTAAATTCTGAAAGAAACAGTGCTGCCGTAATTGCCCCTCCCCATTTTGAACTCGAAAGATTTTTAATGTCAGCAAAATCACTTTTGATCAGCTCCTTGTAATCATCAGGAAGCGGCAAGCGCCAGCATCGTTCATGAGTCTTTTCTCCTGCCGTGACAATTGAATCAGCCAAATTATCATCAAAAGAAAAGATGCCTGCGATCTTTTCACCAAGTGCCATAACGCAGGCCCCGGTTAATGTTGCCAGATCAATCAGCATATCAGGTTTGTATTTTTTAATCGCATAAGAGATTGAATCAATCAGAATCAGCCGACCTTCAGCATCTGTGTTGCCAACCTCAATTGTCTTGCCCGCATAGCTTTTAATAATATCACCCGGACGGGCAGCTGTTCCGGACGGCATATTTTCTACAATGGGAATCACACCGATAATATTCTTTTTCAAACCAAGCCTTGCAACAGTTATTAAGGTTGCCGCAACTGCCGCTGCACCAGCCATATCCATCTTCATATCCTCAATAGAACCGGATTGCTTCAGATTTATACCTCCGGAATCAAAGGTCACACCCTTTCCTACAAGGGCAGCAGTTTTCTTCGCACGTTCCGGCCGGTACTCCATCAAAAGAAGCCTGGGTTTGCTGTTGCTTCCGGCAGCGACAGCTAACAATGCTCCCATCTTCAGTTTTTTAATTTCCTTTTCACCCAGAATACGAACCTTGATTTTTTCCTTGCTTGCCGATTCGGCAACAGCACGTGCGAACTGCTCAGGTTTTTTATCATTTGGAGGGGTAGAAACCCAATTTCTAGCCAAAATCGTACCGTCGCAAATTGTCTTTACCTGCCTGAGAAGAGACTGATTCTGTTTCTCCTTTGCGGAAGTTGTCAGCAGCCCGATTTTTTTAAGAGGTTTATACTTTTTCTCATTTTTATACTTGTCAAAAATATGATTCCCAAGATATGCGCCTTCCAAAACTGCTTCAAGAATAACAGAGATTTCAATTTGAACTTTAGAAGGATGCGGCACCGCAATAAGAATATCCGAGAGTCCCTTGTTGATACATTTTCTGACATAGTTCCCCGTTAGACTTCGGAACGACTCTGCTTTGATTTCAGATATTTTTCCCATTCCAACAAAGATTACTCTCTCCGCCTTCATCCGGGGGAGATCGAAAAAAATCAATTCATCTTTTTCATCGCCATTGAATTCCTTTCTTTTTTTTGCTCCCTGAATGAGTGAGGACAGAACTTTGTCAGAATACAATTCGTGATCCCTGCAGACGGGAATAACAATTGCCTGTGTTTTTATTTTTTCCGGACTGCCTGATTTCAGATACAGCACTATTTCTCTCCTTTCCAGCGGCAGAGTGTTCATAAATTACACACAAACCGGCATTCGTGAACTATAATTTAATCGCTGTGGGGTGTCAAACAAACTCTTGAAGATCCAAGTGATATGAAATCATATGACATTTTCCCGTCCCATCCGCATTTTTTAATTCCTTTCTTGACTGACCGGGTTGACTATCCTAATGTAATCAGAACCTCAAGGATAAAATGTTCCCGCTTTTTAAAAATGAACCACCTAATTAGAGACTCAAAATAAGGAGGAATCAGCCGGACTTAAAATATCCCGGCCGATAAAAAATTATGAGCATAAATATTGTTAATAAGGTTGATGATCCGGTAAAAATCAAAAATGTCCTTGTCAGTGTCTCAGATAAAAATGGACTGGACATTTTTATATCGAAGCTGGTTGAAATTAATCCCGAAATCAAAATTTTTTCAACCGGCGGAACATTTGAAAAGATTAAAGATATTCTGGGGCATAACTGGAAATCATGCCTGATGCAGGTCTCAGAGTATACGGGTCAGCCCGAAACACAGGGAGGATTGGTTAAGACCCTTGATTTTAAAATTTATCTTGGGCTTTTAACCGAAACCTATAATGAGTCCCATCAGGAAGACCTCTCACGTACAAATGCAGTCCCCATGGACATGGTTGTTGTTAATCTGTATCCATTCAAGGAAACGATTTCAAAACAGGATGTAACGCCTGAAAAGGCCAGAGGAAATATTGATATTGGAGGCCCGTGTATGATCAGGGCTTCAGCAAAAAACTTTTTAAGAGTTGCATCTGTCGTGAATCCAAAAGATTATAAACTGATTATTGCGGAACTGGAGGCACATAACGGCTGCACAACGCTTGAGATGAGGTTCAAGCTTGCCTGCAAAGCCTTTGAGCACACATCGGTTTATGACAGCACAATAGCCCAATTTCTGGGAGCGCAGCAGTTTTCCGATGTCGGTGCCTGTTATAAATTCTTAAAGTGAGCGTTTCAAACCAAAGGAGATCATTATGCCTGAAGATCTGAAGAAGATGTACAAAACAATAATGGATGACCATTTCCCCCCGGAAATGGAAATTAGTTTTATTAATAAAGACAGAAGACAGACTCTTTTCTATAAGAAGGTTGTCTGGACCATCGATAACATCCAAAAAGGATTAAGATATGGTGAAAACCCCGGCCAGGAGGCCGCATTATTCAAACTGGTTAACGGCAACCTTGTTTTAGGGGAGATTGAAACCATCCAGCCGGGTCAATATCTGGCATCCGATATTGAGTTACTCCAGTCCGGAAAGCACCCCGGTAAAACAAATTTGACTGATGCGGATAATGCTCTGAATATTCTTCGATATTTTAAAGACAAACCCACCGCTGTAATTGTCAAGCATAACAATCCATGCGGAGTAGCCAGGTCAGACTCCTTGGAAAACGCTTATCTGAAAGCCTATATGGCAGACAGGGTAGCTGCCTTTGGAGGATGCATTGCTTTAAACCGCGCTCTGGATAAAAATACGGCATCAGCCATCGCCTCCCAATATGCTGAAGTTGTGGTTGCCCCTGATTTTGAAGAAGGGGTGCTGGAACTCCTCAGCCAAAAGAAAAATCTCAGAGTGATACGAATTGGGAATATTGATCGGCTTCAGGAGTTTGTCGGAAAACGCTACGTTGAATTCAAAAGTCTGATTGATGGCGGCATTATTGCGCAATGGTCATTTACTCCCACCGCTCATACCAAAAAAAACCTGAAATCTGCGGAATGTGAATATAACGGTAAAATATACAAAATAAACCGTTTGCCAACCTCCGGGGAATACGATGATCTGATTTTCGGATGGCTTGTTGAATCGGGGATAACCTCCAATTCAGTTATCTATGTAAAGAACGGGGTTACTGTTGGAATCGGAACAGGTGAGCAGGATCGAGTCGGGGTTGCCGAGATTGCGAGGGACAAAGCTTACAGAAAACTGGCAGATCGGTACTGCTGGAAAAAACACAGTGTCGCATACACTGATCTTCATGATCATGACAAAAAAGCTGAAATTGATGAAAAAGTCTCACTTGAAAAAGGCGGACTCATTGGTGCAAGCATGGTCAGCGACGCATTCTTCCCTTTCAGGGATGGAATTGATATCGGACTGCAGGAGGGAGTTTTATCGGTTATACATCCGGGAGGATCTCTAAACGACTATCAATCGATCGAAGCCTGTAATGAAGCAGGTGCAACCATGGTATATACCGGCCAGAGAAGCTTCAAGCACTAGATGCGTGAAACGATTTTAACAATTAATGACAAAGAAGCCAATACTACTGGTGGGGACGGCGGGCAAGAGCCAGGATTTAAAGTACGCCTGCAATTTCAGCACCGAGGACACTGTCGTTTTTCTGCAGAACGGGCACAGGAAATTTCTGATTGTCTCGTCGCTTGAAAGTGAGCGTGCCGCCC
>JAQYVL010000292.1 GCA_030145525.1 Desulfobacterales bacterium | reverse complement strand
ACTTGAGGACGGCTATGTGGGACGTTGCTGGCAGCCGTCAGGGGCACCGGTATGGACATGTATCAAAACCCATCCTGTTACTGGAGTCTGCACGAAATGGGGGTGGGTCGGCGGAACCGGCGGAAGCTGGGTATCGGATGCATGCATTGAGGCCGCGCTCATGGATTACTGCGGGGTGATGGAGATTCCGGAGGTGATCGACCCCTCGGATCAGGCCGGAGAAACCGGGGAATTCTGGAACCTGCCTGCGGTATTGATTGATTCCGGCGTGGTCGCCCAGATAGGAGAGCCCCTAGCGGTCTTGAAGGGGCATATTAACGCAACCGTTCCCCCTGAAGGGATGCTCAAAGATTTTGCGGATTCCATTCGGATGGGGGTCATGGTGTTCAACGACAACGGCTCCAAAAGCGAATGTGACCCGTCTCTTGATCCGTTCATATTATATGAGTGCCACTCGGAAAACCGGGACGGCGGAAAAGTGGTGGCCTACATCGATCAGGGTGCCGCACATACAAACACCCTGATTGCCGCGATAAACGATATCAAGGCCAACTCCTGGACCCCCATGGCCGAAGCCTACTATACGGCTATGAAATATTATACCCAGGATAACGTCAATCTGTTGAACAGGGACCTGGCCAGTTTCGCCGCAAATCCTGATTTTCTGATGGATGCGTCTCATCCGGATCCTATTAACGATCCCTGTCAGGCCAACAATATCCTGATTATTACCGAAGGGGCCTCCACAGCGGATGTCAGTACAGATGTCGAGAACTTCACAAATACCGCAGGTCAGAACGATACGGATGCAGCGGATGCGGCCGGATGCCCCGGCTCAGCCCTTTCTGTCAGCACCCATCTGGATGATCTGGCATATTATCTTTATCACGAAAAGGAGATCAAAACGCATATTGTGGTTGCGGGCACCCCTCGAAGCAGCGGTACGGGTGATGAGTGCAGTCCTGACCTTCTGCTTGCCGAGACGGCAACGGGCGGCGGCACAACACTCAACACCGCTACAAATATGACGCAGCTGGAAACAAAACTCCGTGAAACCTTTGATATCATTCGTGCCGGAGCGGCCGCAGGTTCGGCTGCTTCCGTTATATCTTCCTCCAGAGGCGGGGAAGGGGCCATCTACCAGGCCATCTTCTGGCCGGAAATCGATTTGCCGGTAACGGCTGATCCCGTGGCCTGGGCGGGAGAAGTCCATGCCCTGTTTATCGATACCTACGGAGTGATGCATGAGGATACCAACGGTAACCGGATCATGGACGACGCTGATGAACCCGTGGTCATTTATTTTGATGAAGCCGTGGAGAATACAAAAGCCTGTTACGGAACGATAAATACGGATGGAACCTGCAACGGGACATCAACCGATATCCGGCAGGTCAAATATCTCTGGTCTGTAACCGATTGGCTTGCCGGTATAACCGATACGGATATTCTGCTCAACCGGATATCGGCAAAGTATATTTCCGAAGAAAACAAACGGTACATTTTCACCTGGAATGATCTGGATAACGACGGTATTGTGGACGCTGGTGAAAAGATGTCGTTTGAAGAAAGGGACTGGGCTGCCCTCGCAACCGCCGCCAGCCGGGGACCGGTTCCCCTTGATTTTGGGGTGCAGACTTCGGTGGAGGTCAATACCGTCGTAAAATGGGTAAGAGGGTTGGATCAGGCCGGCTTGCGAAATCGAAAGCTTTTGTATGATTTTGATCTGGATGGCGTGGAAACGCTTTTCACTTGGAGGCTTGGCGATGTCATCCATTCCACGCCTGTTTCCTCGGCAAGCCCCGCAGAAGGTTATCATCTTCTGTACAAGGATGCCAGTTATGGAAATTTTGTGAGTCAATATCAGAAACGTAGACATATGATATACTTTGGAGGAAATGACGGAATGTTTCATGCCGTTAACGGGGGTTTCTACAGCCCGGATGAAAAGAAATTCTTAAAAACCCCTGACGGTACCGCTGAAAACACGGCGCCAGAACTGGGAGCGGAGATATGGGCGTATGTTCCGTATAATCTCCTGGCCCATCTCAAATGCCTGACAAATCTAAACTATGATCACAAATACTATGTGGATCAGCGGCCGCGTCTTTTCGATGTGAAGATCTTCAATGATGATGCAGACCATCCAGGAGGATGGGGAACCATCGTTGTCGGAAGCATGCGGTTCGGAGGCGCTCCGGTAGATGTTAATCAGCTGGATCTGGACAATGACAGTGTTGCCGATTTTCCCGCAGATACTCGCCGTTTTACATCCGCTTATTTTATTCTGGATGTGACCAATCCGGAAGTACCTCCGGTTCTTGTGGCTGAGCTGACCATGAATGGCTCTGAAATCAATATGGGGTATACGACACCGATGGTGACCGTTGTGCCCATGAAAGACGGGGGTACATATAAATGGTATCTGATTCTGGGCAGCGGGCCTACAGAATTAGACGGAGAAAGTACCCAGAACGGTAAAGTCGCAGTAGTGCCGCTGGATCTTTTGACAGCAGCGGCACCGAGTGCTTTTCGAATTCCGAACGCTGCGCCTGCGGCAGGGAACAATTACCTGGGAAGCTGGACCGCTCCTGACGCCAACAGTTTTGCATCAGACATGATCACGGTGGATTTTGAGACCAAGGAAGATTATCGGGCGGATGTGGTATATTTCGGAACGGTGGAGGGCTCCTTTGCAACTTCCTGGGGCGGCAAGCTCTACCGGATGGTTACCCGGAAGCTGGATGGTACAGGATCACAGGTTACATCAACTCCTGACGAATGGTTCATTAATACCCTCATCGATCCAGGAGATCCGGTAACCGCGGCAGCGACAGTGGGATGGGACGGTGTGAATTACTGGGTAAACTTCGGAACCGGGCGGTTTTTCCATGCTAAGGAAAAATCTGCCGTTAACCAGCAGGCCTATTACGGAATCAAAGAGCCTCTGGACTGTAACAACGAGTTTACCTGGGCGACGGTAGAAAAAGTCGGTGTACCGGACAGCCTACCCGGGTCTCAGGGTCTTCTCCAGGTTGATCAGATCCTGATCAAGCCCTCAGGTGCGAGTGCGGCCGATATTGTCTGCAAAGACATGGATGCAGACTGCCTTGCGCTTGTTGCAGGCGGCGTTACGACATTTGATTCACTGGTAGAGTATATCAGCGGTTCCGGATGTTTGGCAGCTGATCCAACAGGAACAGACGGCTGGTACAGAGAGTTCCCTTATGATAAGGAGCGCAATCTCGGCCAGGGCGCACTGCTGGGAGGGTTGCTGACATTTACGACCTTCAGGCCTTTTGATGATCCCTGTCTTCCTGAAGGATATTCATACCTGTACGGTTTGTATCTTAAAACCGGAACGTCTTGGTATCAGCCGGTATTTCAGACCATTATCGGGACGGAAGGTTTGGATGACGACGGAAATATCATCGATATTGTACCCATCGGACGCGGCATGTCCACGACGCCGAACCTTCATGTTGGGAAAAGCGAGGGAAGCAAGGCGTTTATCCAGACCAGTACAGGGGCCATAATCGAAATACCCCAGGTAAACCTTCCGGTGGCTGCGGTAAAAACCGGCCGTGCAAACTGGATTGAATTGTCGGATTAATTTACATAAATACCCTCGGCACCCTGTCCGTTATGGTGGATACAATTTCATAATTGATGGTGCCGAGGGTTTCCGCAATTTCATCCACGGAGATCAATGCGTTCTCCTGTCTCCCAAAAACAACGACCTCATCATTGACACAGGCTTCGGGTATATTACCCACATCAAGCATAGTCAGGTCCATACAGACCCTTCCGGCTATAGGAGCCTTTTTCCCGCACACCAGCATATACCCCGCTGATGAGAGCAGTCGGTTATAGCCGTCTGCATAGCCGATGGAGACCGTGGCAATAGTTGTTTTTTTCTTTGCCTGCCATGTTCCGCCGTAGCTGACCGGAAAACCGGTCGGAACTTTTTTCAGATGAAGGATTTTTGACTTCAGCTCCATAACAGGCTGTAGCAGAATTTTTGTTCTTTCCACTTCCTGAGACGGATAAAGCCCGTATAGGGCTATTCCGGGCCGCACCATATCCAGGTGAGAATCCGGCATGTCAATAACCGCCGCGCTGTTGGCTGCATGGCGTATAGGGGCCTCAAATCCCATTGACAGATGGAGGCGTTCAACCAGGTCATTAAAAATTTCAAGCTGTTGGTATGAATTTGTTTTGTCCCGTATGTCAGCACGGGCAAAATGAGTGTATATCCCTTGAATCAAAAGGTTTGGAAGACGTATAATGGTTTCCATCTCTTTCATGATTCGGGAAAAGTCATTGCGGTGATCCGGCAGCAGCAGGGGGTCCGGCATAAATCCGAGCCTTCCCATGCCGGTATCGATTTTTAACTGTATTTTCAGGGCGGCCTTTTCCTTTCCGGCAGATTTTGAAAATGATTCAGCAAAATCCAGAGAACCGACGGTTTGAGTCAGGTCATATCTGACAAGGCTTGCCGTGTGATCCGGAGAGGTGTAGCCCAATATAAGTATCGGCGCATCTATTCCCGATTTTCTGATCAGGATCCCTTCATCAATTCTTGCCACTCCGAGGGTGTCGGCACCATTTTCCAGGACGGTTTTCGAAATTTCCAGTACACCGTGGCCATATGCATTTGCTTTAACGACCGCCATCATAAGGGCTTTAGGGTTTGTAATTCGACGAAGCTCCCGGGTGTTGTGGGCAACTGCGCCTAGATCGATTTCAGCTCTGGTGCATGAAGTGTTCAATCTTATCCCCTGCTGTATCTGTATGTTATGGATGATCTGTCTTCCATGAAGATATGGTAATCAAACATTGATATCAATATAAAAATATTTTAAAATTGATAAACAAAACAAATTAAGATAGTTTCATGTAAAGTGTTCATCAGAAAGGAAAAAATCAAAATCAGAAAGCCAGAGGCGATGCGCATCATGAGATATCGACCCATACAATCATCCCTTTTTGCCGGGAACAGAACCCGGCTGAAAAACCAGTTAAAGCCCAACTCCATTGCAATATTCAACTCCAATGACATTATGCCGACCAGTGCGGATGGTATTCATTCCTTTGTTCAGAATACAGACCTTTTTTACCTGAGCGGTATAGACCAGGAAGAAACAGTTCTGCTGCTTTACCCGGATTCAAAAGAAAAAAAGCATAGAGAAGTTTTGTTTATAAAAGAAACGAGTGATGAAATTGCAATCTGGGACGGCACCGGACACAACTTTAAAGAAGCGGAGGCAATTTCAGGGATTGAAAAGATTTACCGGACAAAGGAATTCGAAAAAATTTTTCGACCCCTGGCTTTTGAAGCGGACAATATTTATCTCAACACCAACGAACACCCTCGGGCGGATATCTCGGTTGAAACCCGTGATATGAGGTTTCTAAAATGGTGCCAAAGAGCTTTTCCGCTGCATAAATATGAAAGGCTGGCTCCGCTTATGCAGCATCTTAGAGCCATTAAATCATCTGAGGAGATAAAGCTCATTCAGGAAGCCTGCAGAATTGCGGACCAGGCGTTTCGGAGAATTTTAACGTTTGTCAAGCCGGGGGTCTGGGAATTCGAAATTGAAGCGGAGATGGTAAATGAGTTCATTAAAAACCGCTCGCGAGGCCCTGCTTTTCAAACCATTGTGGCTTCCGGAGCAGGCTCCTGTGTTCTTCATTATATTCAAAATGATCGGCAGTGCCGAAAAGGAGATGTTCTGCTTATGGATTTTGGTGTGGAATATGCTAATTATTCCTCCGATGTAACCAGGACCATACCGGTCAGTGGTAAATTTTCAGAACGGCAGAAAATGGTTTATCAGGCCGTTCGCCGAGTCCAGAAAGAAGCAATTCAAATGCTGCGCCCGGGCATCTCCCTTGCGGAGTATCAGAAAGAGATCGGGAACATAATGGAAGCAGAGCTGGTGGGGCTCGGCCTGCTGAGTTCCAGCAGCAAGGGAAACCCGGATGATGAAAAACCGAAGTATAAGCAATACTTCATGCATGGCATATCTCATCATCTGGGGCTGGATGTTCATGATCTGGGGGATAAATACCGAAAATTTGAGAAGGGCATGGTGCTCACCTGTGAACCCGGAATATATATCCGTGAAGAAAACATGGGAATACGCATTGAAAATGATATTCTGATAACCGACGGTGATCCTGTTGATTTAACCGAGAAGATTCCGGTTGAGGCTGAGGAGATTGAAGCGCTTATGCACTCCTGATTACCGGGTATTTTATGGATCATTTCACAAGACATTTCACAAGATAAATGACAAAATTTCTCATGGTAATGGCAGGCGGAGGTCTGGGTGCACTCTGCCGGTACAGTATAAGTTTGACGGCTGCAAGATATTTTGGAAACCGTTTTCCGGTGGGTACTCTTGTCGCAAATCTCCTAGGCTGTTTTCTTATCGGGATAGCCCTGGCTCTTGCAGACAGAACCCAGCTTTTGAGTCCTGCAGGGCGCCTGTTTTTTATGACGGGCTTTCTCGGCGCTATGACCACCTTTTCAACGTACGCTCTCGAAACGGTTCAGGCCATCCGCAGTGGTTCAGGTCTGGTTCCTGCAATGAACCTTGCCGCCAACAATATCGGTGGTATTTTGCTGGTTTTTATCGGCATGTGGCTGATTCAAACCCTGTTGAGAGGAGATTCGTGATTATGTCTCTACCCTACTGTGTAATAGAAATTTTTACCAGCGAGGAAGCACGATGCAAAAACCTTCCGCTTTATGAGGCTATTATCCGGCTTGTCCGCGGGAAGAAGATAGCAGGGCGCTGCATTGTATACAAAGGTACGGATGCCTGTTATGAGAACGGAGAGCTTGCGACCCATAATCTTCTTGCCCTTTCTTTCAATATGCCGGTTAAAATTGAGATCCTTCTGCCGTCCCCGGAAACCGATACAATCCTTCAGGAACTGGAGGAGATGGTTGCCGAAGGCATTATCGCTATCAGAGAGCTTAATATACACTGTCACAAAACCCGAAAACACCTGATTCCCCGTCAAATCCGAGTAAGCGATATCATGACAGGCTCTCCTGAAACGGTTTTTCCTTCTACACCGGTGAGCAAAGTCGCAAAACTCCTCCTGTCGGCAACATTTACCGGGGTACCTGTAGTGGACAGCAAGAATCGCACTGTGGGTATTGTTACCCAGGGAGATCTTATCTACAGGGCAAATATGCCTCTGCGGATCGGGCTTCTCAATATGTCCGATAGAAGTTGTGTGGAGAAAATTTTTGAATCAATGGCTGAAATAAAAACAGAGGAGGTAATGTCATCTCCTGCTGTTACGGCCTTCTCTGATATGTTTGTCACGGAAGCCGTAAGCCTGATGCTTGAAAAAACGGTTAAAAGGCTGCCCGTTGTGGATAAGAATGGAGTGCTTACCGGAATACTGTCCAGACTTGACATATTTCGAACCATAACAAAAGAGTCACCTGACTGGAGCCGATTGAACAGCCGGAATATTGTTGTCGGAAATTTGCGTTTTGTTTCGGATATTATGAGAAGGGATACACAAACCGTTCTTCCGGAAGCATCGGCCGAGGATGTGATCCGAATTATCGATTCGGATGATATTCAACGTGTCGCTGTTGTGGATAGCAGTAATCGATTCATGGGGCTGATTTCGGACAAACACCTGCTGTCAGCCTTTTCAGTCGATCAGTCCGGTATTTGGGATTACCTTTCCGGGCTTGTATCTTTTTCTGAAAAGGGCCGGAGACATAAACAGCTTCAAAAAAAGCTCAGAGAAAAAACAGCAGCGGATATTATGGAAACGGACCTTATAACGGTTGGAGAGGAGACCGGCATAGATGAGGCGATCAAGATAATGACGGAAAAAGGATTAAAACGCCTGCCGGTTCTAGATGAAGAAAGGCGCTACAAGGGAATGATCAGCAGGGAGGCTCTTCTTCACACCGGTTTTGATTGTTTGTAATCAAACCCCGCACTATCAGATATAAACGCTGGAAATGAAGGCTTTCAGGATTACATTATTTGGTATTGCATGAATCGATTCAGGGTTATAAAAGAATACGAATCGTATGATAAAGAGTTTGAAAAAATATTTTCCTGCCAGAAGAGGTGATCCGTATGTCAAAATTATCAATAGCCGGTGTTCTTTCATTGATCTGTGCTTTTCTTACACTCGGCTATCAGGCAATTTCTTCTTTTATGAGTCCGGACGCAGTTTATAAAACGCTTAGGCCGCTCGACGTGCTGGATAAAAAAGTTGTTGGCTGGGTTGACAATATTTCGGCGGATTTTCTATTTCAGATCGCCGACTTTCTTATAACGACTCCAATCTATATTTTGTTCATCGTTGTCGGCGTTATTCTGCTTGTTATAAGCAGTTTTCTCTGGCGATAGAAACTGTTTTCTGTTTGATCCGCATTTTTCAATGCCGGTTACATGTATTGTTTCAACAAAATGAAATTTGATTTGGAATTTTTATGAATACCGAAACGGATCTTCAAAACCGGAATCTGAAGTTTGGTTTTTCCCCCAAAAAGATTTTAACGCTCGGATAATGTTGGAGTCATATTTAATACCGGCATACTTTTCCAGTTCTTCAAAAGCCTGCTCTGAAGTATGGGCCTTTCGGTAGTGCCTGTCTGCCGTCAGTGCTTCAAATACGTCTGCTACGGTGAGGATTTTGGACATGAACGGTATATCATCTGCTGTGATTCCATCCGGGTAACCGGAGCCATCCATGAGTTCATGATGGCAGGAAGCCACAAGAGATACGGTTCGATATTTTCTTGAAAGACTCATTTTGTTCAGAATATTTTTTGTGATTCGAACATGATTTTTTACAATATCATATTCCTGCGGCGTCAAACGGGCCGGTTTTTTTAAAATTATGTCATCCACACCGATTTTCCCGTAATCATGCAAAAGGGCGGCGATGCATAAGACATCTCTTTCAGTTTCACCAAAGCCGAGTTCTGTTGCAATTCCAATAGCGTATTTCGTGACATTCTCGGAATGACCCGCTGTCAAAGGATCTTTTGCATCAATAGAGGCAGCCATTACCTTTAATATGCTTTTGAACTGTCTGTTCTGTTCCGAAAAGAGAGTTGCGTTTTCAATGTGGATTGCAATGTTTGCCGTAAGGGTTTTGAGGGCCTCCATGTCGGAATTTGAAAATGTTCCGTTTTTTTTATTTATTGTTTCAAGAACGCCGAGGATTTCACCGGAGTGGTTTTTTATGGGAACGCATAATATGCATCTCGTCCGGTAGCCGGTTTTTTCATCCGTGCTTCGGTCAAAGCGGGAATCCGCATATACATCCTGAATATTCAGCCATTCTCCGGTGATGGCAACCAGGCCGGCAACACCAAGATTAATGCTCAGGCTGATCTCTCTGCCTTTCAGTCCTTCGGATACAATTGTGTGAAGAGAGCCGTTTTGCCTGTTGAGGATAAAAAAAGAACCGCGGGCGCAGCTTGTAAACTGTCTGATCTCATGAATAAGTTCAGCCGCATTTTGTTTGTTTACCTTCTCAGTCAGGCCGTCATCGATAAATTTGGATACAATACGTTCAGACACCTCTTGATCTTCCTTTGTGAACAGGCCGGTATTTTTGTTCAACAGCTCCACAGCCCCGATAATTTCGGATTGCCTGTTATACACAGGCACGATAAGAATGCTTTCTGTTCTGAAACCCGTCAATTCATCAATGTCGGAGTTAAATCTCGGATCTTCATATGCATTTGGAAGGTTAACCGTCTCTCCCGTAATTACGGAAAGCCCGACAAGACCCATTTTCAGTTTTATGTTAATAGTCTCTTTTCCGAGTCCCTGGGCAAATTTTGTCCAGAGGCTCATGCGTTCCCAGTCAACCAGGAAAAGTGTGCTTCTTTCTGCATCTAGAAACTCTGATATTTTTGTCATTACAAGAGGTAAAAGCCTGTCAATATCACGCTCCAAACCGAGACTTTTATCAATTCCGATAAAGCTTTTCAGCCGCCTGTTTTCTGAGGCCAGCTGCCGTACCTTTTCTTTAAGGTTTTTTACGGTATCTTCAGATTTTGAAGTCATGCATGTCTCCTGAAGGTTTCAGACAGATTGAGGTGTCATCTATTGGGCATCAAGGATGGCGACCTCTTCAAACGTCTTAATTTCTATCAAGATACGTGTAGCAGCATCCATCAGTTCCATGGCAAGCGCAGCACCTGTTCCTTCACCTAACCTGAACTTTAAATCCAGAAGCGGCTCAAGGTTTAACTCCTTCAGCATAAAACGATGTCCGATTTCTACGGAGTTATGACTTGCAAAGAGATAGCCAAGGGCGATTGGCGCCAATTTGCATGCCAGAAGAGCACCTGCCGTGGATATCAGGCCGTCGCATAAAACCGGTATTCCTCTGGCTGCGGCTCCAAGAACAAGACCGGCAGTCCCTCCGATTTCAAATCCGCCTATTTTGGACAAAACATCGATCGGGTCCTCCGGGTCAGGGCGGTTATTTTCGAGACCTTTTTCGATTGCTGAAATTTTCCGTTTTAGGCCGTTGTCATCAATACCGGTTCCCCGTCCGCATAGGTCGGATACCGGCAGCCCTGAAAATGCTGCAATAATTGCAGTTGAAGGTGTCGTGTTCCCGATCCCCATATCCCCCGTGCCAAGAATACTGACAGCCTCTTTTTGAAATAACGCTTCAACGATTTCAATCCCTGACTCAATACTTTTTACCGCTTCTTCCCTTGTCATGGCGGGCCCTTCCGCAAAATTTTTTGTTCCAGGGGCTATTTTTTTATGAAAAATGGGAAGATCCGGATCAAATTCGTGATTCACACCGAGATCAGCTACTTCCACGCTTGCATTTGCATGACGGGCGAGAACATTGATCGAAGCGCCGGCATTCACAAAATTATAAATCATTTGGCTCGTGACTTCCGATGGAAAAAGGCTTACTCCTTCGGCACAAATACCATGGTCACCGGCGCAGGTTACAATAACTTTTTTTGTCAGCCGGACATCAAGGGTTTTAAAAATGCCGGCAAGCCTCGCTCCGACTTCTTCAAGAATTCCCAGACTTCCTGCAGGCCGAGCCTGCTGTCTCAGCCGTTCCTTTGCTTTTTCATATGCGGATTTATCCGGTTTGACAATACGATTGATAGTTGTGTTGAGCAGTTGCATATTTTTTCTCCTGAAGGCAAACCGGATAATGTTATGAAGCCATCAAAAATATTCCATCCGGATTTGCCCGTTCATTAAAATAAAAAAAACCGTGTCACAGCCAAGATCTGTAACACGGACCCGGGTTACCCCTTTCATGCAAACAATTGTTTAACAGTATTGAATTCAAAATGGCATGAATATAAGGTCGTCATTCCTTCTTTTCAAACATTGACGAACCAAAACAGGCACATGTATCGGAACAAATCTATGCATCTGTATCGTTTTTTTCTACAGGCATGGGTATTTTAATGTAATCCACCCCTTCTTCTTTTAGCAGCTTTTCATCTTCCCGCGTAGATACACCCTTGATATTTCTGGGTTCCGTGACGCCATAATGAATTTTCAGTGCTTCTTTTGTGAAATCAGCCCCAACATCATCAAAATTTTTTTCTACAAAAGCAACAAGTTTTTTGCCGATTTTTTTGAGTACGGCCTGTTGATCTATCTGAACTTTTTCAGATGATGGGGAGGATTTCATTATCCCAAAGCTGCTTAATGATTTGGAAACAGACATGTTATTGCAGACAGGGCAGGAAACAAGGCCCTTGTTTTTTTGTTCATCAAAGGTTTTGCTGCTTTCAAACCAGCCCTCAAAGGTATGGCCGTTTTCACACTGTAGATCAAATGCTATCATGTACTTTTTCCGGAATGGTTAAAGACCTCTATTTTGAAATCTCACAAAATGATATCATAACAACCGAAAATTTTAAAGAAATTATTGACATATCCGCTTATTAGGCATCATAATTCGACGAACAGAAATTTTTCTTATTTTAAGTCTAAAACTTCCTGTTTTGCAAGGGAATAATAG
This sequence comes from Desulfobacterales bacterium, assembly GCA_030145525.1. Lineage (GTDB taxonomy): Bacteria > Desulfobacterota > Desulfobacteria > Desulfobacterales > SURF-7 > JAQYVL01. Next base: position 3,177 of record JAQYVL010000292.1, on the reverse strand, counting down.
AGGGAGAATAGATTCAATGAAACATATTGCTTTAGCGTGCGCGTTAATAGTCACTTTGGCCGGTACCGTTTATGCGGAAAGAATGTATGTGGGAAATATTATCAAGGTTACATTAAGAACCGGGCCCGGAACAGACCATAAAGTCGTTCAGATGCTGAAATCCGGCCAGGAGGTGGATGTACTGGAATACGGAAAAGATTGGAGCCGTGTCCTTGAGATCGGTGGGAAAGAGGGGTGGATCCTGAGTCGGTTTATTTCTCCGAAAATGCCAAGTGATTTGCTGTTAAAAAGTTTAACACAAAAGCATGAGAAGCTTTTCGCACACGCGGCAGACCTTGAGGAGGATAATGCAAGCTTTCGGAAAGAAAATCAGCAGCTTAAAGCAGAGCTTGCCGATATCAAAGACGCATTGAGCAAGGTGAGTGATAATTACAGCAACCTTAAAGAGGAATCGACTGATTTTTTAGGTTTGAAAGCGAAATATGAGAAGGCAAATCTTGAACTTTCCCTGCAAACCAATAAAGCTCGGGAGTTGAATGAAATTCTGCTTCAAAGAAATATAAATATCGGCCTGTTGGGTGCCGGTATACTGTTCTTTGGTTTTATTATCGGCTTCATCACGAAAAAACAGCGGAGGCGCTCATCGCTGCTTTAACAATCACTGCTGCTCCAGGAAAAGAGTAATATGAAAATTGAATCGGATTTTTTAATTATCGGAAGCGGAATAGCCGGCCTGATGTTTGCGTTGAAAGTGGCAGAGGCTGGTACGGTTTCCCTTGTTACAAAAAAAAATGCAAAAGAGAGCAATACCAACTATGCCCAGGGGGGGATTGCCTCGGTGTTCGGCAAGCCGGATTCTTTTGATCTTCATATCGAAGACACCCTTGCCTCCGGTGACGGACTTTGCAATAGAGATGTCGTTGAAATGGTTGTCAAAGAAGGACCTGCAAGAATCAGGGAGCTGATTTCACTCGGTGTTAATTTCAACAGGAGAGACACATCAGATCCGTCAATCCCTGATCCGGAAAACCTTGATCTCGGAAGGGAAGGAGGGCATACCGAGAATCGTATTGTTCATGCCCAGGATATGACCGGAAAAGAAGTGGAGAGAGTGCTGCTAAACCATGTAAAGCAGCACGACAGAATTACCGTTTATGAAAATCATATCGCTATTGATCTGATAACCTGTTCAACCCGCATGAAAAGAGGGCTTGTTATCACAACCCATGAAGATTACTGTTGCGGTGCATATGTGTTCGACCGCACCACAAATCGGGTTAAAACATTCTGCTCAAAAATAACCCTTCTCGCCACAGGAGGTGCCGGAAAGGTTTATCTTTATACAAGCAATCCTGATATAGCAACCGGAGACGGCATTGCCATGGGCTACCGCGCCGGTGCAACGGTTGCCAACCTTGAATTTGTTCAATTTCATCCGACATGCCTTTATCATCCGGACGCAAAAAATTTTCTGATATCCGAAGCTGTAAGAGGTGACGGGGGGCGTCTGATTGATGCGGACGGTAATTCTTTCATGGAAAAATATGATCCGTTGAAAGATCTTGCATGCCGTGATGTGGTTGCCAGAGCCATTGACACGGAACTTAAAAAAAGCGGAAACGAATCCGTGTTTCTGGATATTTCACATAAAGGCAGTGACTTTATAAAAACCAGGTTCCCAAACCTTTACCGGAAAGCTCTGCAGTTCGGTTTTGATATGACCTCCGAACCGCTTCCGGTTGTTCCGGCCGCTCATTATATTTGCGGAGGCGCGGCAACAGACATGGCAGGCCGGACAGATATCGGAAATCTTTATGTTGTGGGAGAAACCGCGTGTACCGGGCTTCACGGTGCAAACCGTCTGGCAAGCAACTCCCTTCTCGAGGCACTCGTTTATTCCCACAAGGCTGCCTTTCAGGCAATCGATGATCTGAAAACATCTGAGTTTAAATTTCCGGATATTTCCACCTGGGATGAATCAGGCACAATAGACAGCGATGAACTGATTATGGTAAGCCACAACTGGGATGAGATCAGACGTTTAATGTGGAATTATGTTGGGATCGTTCGATCAGACAAGCGCCTTGCACGGGCCAAACGGCGCATCGAGATTATTGTAAATGAAATTCATGAATATTATTGGGATTTTAAAATTACATCCGATCTGCTCGAACTCCGTAACATTGCAACGGTTGCAGAGCTGATTATTCAATGCGCCATGCACAGGAAGGAAAGCAGAGGGCTTCACTATAATATTGAATATCCTGAAAAAAATGATACCCGCTGGCAAAAGGATACTTTTCTGAGGCAACCGTTCGTCGGGTAATGGAGGTCATTATTTTTTCCCGGTATAGAGGGTGGCAATCCCGAAGGTAAGCTTCTGCCATTTTACATTCGAAAAACCTGCGGAAAGCATGATATCCGCAAAATCCCTTGATGACGGAAAATTAAGCACAGAATCAGGTAGATATTGATATGCCTTGATCTTTCCGGACACAAGCCGGCCGATCATGGGGAGTATTTTTCTGAAATAGAAAAGATATAATGACCGGAAAAATCTTTTTTGAGGCGTTGTTAGTTCCAGAACTGCAAGCATGCCGTCCTTTTTCAGCCCATAATGAAATGCTTTCAGAGCTGAAAGTTTGTCGTTGATGTTCCGGATACCAAAGGCAATGGTAACAGAGTCGAAGATTTCAGGCTTAAAAGGCATCTGGAGGGCATTGCCGGCTACAAGAAAAATCTGAGAGGCGGAGGCTTCAGATTTAATTTTTTTATCTGCCAGTTGCAGCATGCCAGAGGAAAAATCCGAACCAATGACCGTATTTCCGGTACCTTTTTGCCGTATTATCTCGAGAATTACGTCCCCTGTTCCACAGGCCATGTCCAGAATGGTCGCCTGCTCCGGGATCTTTATGCGGGAAATCATTTTTCGCCTCCAGTATACATCCTGCCTGAGGCTTAATAGACGGTTCAGAAGGTCATATCTTGGAGCGATTGCATTAAACATGTCTCTTACAAAGGGGAGTTCTATATTCTTCATTGACAAGCCTGATTTGTGTATTAAATTTTTTAGTTAGTTTTCAGAGAAGTAGCACAACCGGTGAGCGCTGACAATATCAATACATACACATAAATTGTAATATGCGGTAACCGAATTATATTTACTATTTTCATGTT
>JAQYVL010000291.1 GCA_030145525.1 Desulfobacterales bacterium | reverse complement strand
GTATTCCATGCTTTCTGGTTTCGTGTTCTCGATATCTCACACCTGTAAATTTTGTTGATTTCCATTTTGTGGTCATTTATATATCCCCAAGTTGTGACCGAATTATTAACAGGTTGATCGAGAGGAATCGGTCTATTTTGTCCCCATCGTGTCCCCACTTTAAAGAAGAAATAAAGAGTTGGCAAATGAAATTAAGTGAAGCAAATATATCACTAACTCATTAAATGTCAAGGAAAAATTGATCTTGGAAGAACATTAAAGGAAGTAAAGTGAAAATAAGAAAAAAGGGACTTAAAATCCCTCGGTATAAAATACCGTGCCGGTTCGATTCCGGCCCCAGGTACCAATAAAAATCAAACACTTCCATTTTTTCAAACAACATGTATGAAATTAACAGAGAGGCAATATGAAACTGCTTTTATTCAGCGATGTACACTGCAGCGCAGACCACTGCAATGAACTGGTACGAAAGTCAACATCGGCTGATATTGTTATCGGAGCCGGAGATTTTGGAATTATCAGAGAAGGGCTGGAAACAACAATCAAAATGCTTCAGCCGATACAAAAACCAACGATACTGGTCCCGGGTAACAGTGAAAGCCTGGAAGAGCTTGAAAAAGCCTGCCGGAACTGGGAATCAGCCAATGTACTTCACGGAAGCGGTGTAGAACTTTCCGGTATAAAATTTTACGGTGTGGGCGGCGGAATTCCGATAACACCGTTTGGAGACTGGAGCTATGATTTCAATGAAAAAGAAGCAAGAAAGCTTCTTTTGGACTGCCCTAGCTCAAGTGTGCTGGTAACGCATTCCCCTCCAAAAGGAGCTGTCGATATTTCCTCTTCCGGACAGCGTTTCGGGAGTCAGGCAATTTTAGAAACCATTGTAGAAAAAAAGCCATTACTGTGTGTCTGTGGTCATATCCATGAAAGTTCCGGCAGGAGTGAAAAGATCGGAGAGACCCCGGTCGTAAACGCCGGCCCGAATGGCATTTTCTGGGAGGTAGAATAAACATGCGTGAATCAAAATACCTGAAGGCGAATAAAGAGAACCTGATGAAGCTTCTATCCATTCCTGTAATCAAGGATTTTGAAGTCAAGGACATGGAAGGAGTTCTCAAGGCAAGCACCGTCAGGAAGTATAAGGCTGAAGAACCGATTATTACAGAGGGTGAGCAGGCCGACTCCAGAATTTTCTTTTTGATCTCGGGAAAGGTCAGAATCGTTAAAAATAATGAGGCCATCTCTTTTCTGCACCGCAGGGGGGATCTATTTGGGGAGATGGGCTTTGTCAGAAAAACAGATCGTTCGGCCTCTGTATATGCGGTGGACGACACCGTCTGCCTTACAACGGACAGCACTTATATAAAGCGATTATCCGGAAATGACAAGATCGCTTTCTGTTATATTCTATTCAGGGGAATCGCAGGAATTCTTGCGGACCGCCTGAACGAGACTGATGATGCCCTGGTGAAGGCAAAGGCGGAGATAAGCAGGCTGAAAAAAAAGGTCTCATGAATTGAGGAATTGAGGAATTGAAGGATTGGAGGATCGTTTCAGATAAAATTGGCAGAATACATTTAATTCCTAAATATCTGAATTCCAGAATTCAGAGTAGTTGCCCCCTCTTGCATGAGTCTAAACGATATAAAAAAAGTTATCCATGAGGCTAATTGATTATTAGAAGCTATCTCAAAAAAAGGAATATGGTTCAAGGTCACGGAAAAACCAAAAAGATAACCGGAGGAATATATGTAATATTTCGAGGATTAGCTTTTTGGTTTTGACAAAGAGATTGGGACATATAACTTTTTTGAGATAGCTTCTATCAGCAGCCGGTCCCCTCTCCGCCGCATGCTGCAGCTTCTTTTCCCTTAACCCATGTCTGTATGATATATGCGGCGCAGCCCACACCGGGCGTAACCTGTATCGCAGAGGCAGGACAGTTCAGCGCACATGATCCGCATTCCATGCAGCCATCGCTGTCTGCTATAACGGCTTTTTTATTCTCCAGTCTAAAAACCCCATGAGGACATACGGTTTCACAAACACCGCATCCAACACATTTTTCTTCTTTCAGCTCCAGTGTTGTTACCCCTTCAAGATATCTAAAATCCTTCACTTTTCTCTCCCTGATTACGATAATCCTGTAATTGAACCCCTACCCTTAAAAACCCGCGCCGATCCATGCAAATACCGCAAGAAAAACCGCGGCGATCTGCATGGGGATCGCCCTTCTCATCTCCTTTTCGACTCCTGTGGGTGACGTAAAGGGAGTTGCTCCTGTAAAATTCATGGCCATGAAGGAACTCACTGCCATCGTAAAAAGCAACAGGGCCGACAATTCCAGCAACCCTGCATCCTGCCTGTACCAGAGTAAAATACCCGCAGCCGTCAGGAACCCCGTAATTGCCCCTTTGATGTAAAATGCTCTTCCGGGAATCTTCGGCAGAAATGCCGGTGTCAGCACAGCCCCTGCAAATACCCCTCCTGCCAGAGCGGCTGCCGCCATCAGACTCCTTGTCCAGGCAGCTTTTAGGGAAAAAAGATCCGGCCCGATTCCGGAAAGAATGAAAACAACCAGAACAATCCATAGCATGGGTTTTAAACCAATTGAAATTTCAACCGGTATAAGAACCAGTCTCTCCATGGTGGTAAAGGTCACCCTTCGCATGGTTTGATCTGCCTTCATACCGCTGTCTAAAAATTTTCCAATATCTGCCGCAAGAATGGGGCCCCAGACAACCTGAAACCCACATTCTTTTTTTACCTGTCTTGCGGAAACACCTGTCGCGCCGAGCTGCGGAAGAATCAAATTTCGATGACTTACAACAGTATCCAGCCCTGCGGCTTTTACACTTCTCACCACCTCTTCCGTTCCGAATGTCCCCTTTCCGGCTGCGCACCATACATTAATTCCGCGTGTATCCAGAACGAGCAGCCACGCATCGGTATATTTCAGTTCCTTTCGGACTTTATCAAAACTCAGTTTATAATTAGCTGTAACCAGAACCGGTGAATCCGGATCAGGATTTCCAATGCCATAGAGTCCGGGAGCAACCCTGTAATTATTTCTATTGATGCCGATCCGCGTCATTACCGTTCCTGCCATATCGGATATGGACAGCGCACTTTTGATGCGAGGAATCCGGCCGGATGTTGATTCAATAAAATTTTCCACAAAACCGCATATTTGATAACCCGGTCTTTCGAACGGACTGCTCGGGGGGCCTGCCGGAGGCCCGCAGCAGACCTCATCTTCAGTATTTTGGGGCAAAGCCGGCTGAATTTGTATCCCGCTGGGGCTTGTACCCGTTTCGGCTTCGCAGCAACTGTTTTCCTTCATTATTTTCTCCTCTGAGGACTTTCTCGTAAACCAACTATGCCAATTTCGTAAAAAGTCAAAATTTTGATGGCAAAAAGAACCTACAAAGCCCCTGCCATTTTTTTAAACTGCTTCAACATCTCCCTGTCCAGGCAGTAACAGGTGCATGGTCCTTCCACTTCTCCTGTAACAAGCCCTGCTTCTTTCAGGCATTTTAAATGCTGGCTGACGGTTGATTGCGCCAATGGCAGAATTTTTACAATTTCTCCGCAGACGCACTGATCAATCGCTTTCAGATGCTCAATAATTTTTATGCGGGCAGGATGCGCAAGAGCCTTGCAGATTTTCGCAAAGACATCTGAGTCCATCCTTGAGCCCGGGTGAGTTTCAGGTTGTACACTTTTTTTCATATTGCCCATTATAATTTAATGATGCAGCAAGATTAATCGTAAAACGACGATATACGATTAAGCAGCGCATGTCAAGATAAAATTTATACCGCAGTCTTTCTCGTTGAAATAACAAATGATGAAACAAGACATCGACATGAAGCAAAACTTTGGCTTAAGGGGTGGCTTTTTACAGATATATGCAAAAAATCAAATCCGGTTCCTCTAAAAGCAGGCCATTGCACTCTCATCAGAATGAAGATCGGAATGGTGTTTGCACGCCTTAATTCATATAAAATCGTTTCTCCTTAAAAATATAGAACTGTAAAAAAAAGATTGACTGCAATTCTTTATTTAGTTAATACTAACTAAATAAAGAATTCAAAGTGAGAGGTTCGTTAATGAAAAAGCTTCGCATGAAGGCTGGAGATCGCAAAGATCAGATTCTGGATGTCGCAATTCGAATTATTGCCCGGACGAATTTTGAAAAAGCGACGTCAGCCGTTATTTCCAAGGAAATCGGTATAACCGAACCCTTGATTTATAACTATTTTAAAACCAAGAAAGAACTTCAACTGGCCGTTTTTACGTTTATCCAGAAAAAACTTTTACTTAGGATCAAACGCTTTGAAGAAGTAGAAATACCCTCGCTTTCCAATTTCCGCATCATAGGAAAAGAACAACAGAAAAAGATCCGGAAAAAGCCTGATTACATCAAGGTGATGTTAAAAGGCCTTGCCATGGAGGACAAAGAGATTAAGGAAAGAGCATGGGAGATTATCAAATCTTTGCAAACAACCATTCAATCAATTTTTGATAAAGGCATAAAACAGGGAAACATGATTTCTGGGCCAGACACGGAGATTGTGGCCTGGATTTTGGTCGCCTGGATCAGTCTGCTGTCTATTACCAGCGCACTTGGAAAGTCAGATGAAATGAATGAAGAAAAAATTGATCGATTTGCCGAATTAATAGACGCATGGATCATTCCGGCGGATACGAGTTAGAGGCTGACACAGAATGCGATGTCACATTAAATTTTTTAAGGCGTCCTGTCATTTTTTCATAGGACTGGAAAATTACCGGTTTCCCATGAGTCAATAGTTTAACAAAAGAAGCTTATGCCAATGACCTATAGGTAATTAACAATTACTGGCATGTTGCTGACCGCAATAAGCGGGTCGGCCTTCGCTAAAGAACCAACTCAGCTTCATCGTCGCACAGGTTGTTAAGGAGAAGGAATGACGAGAAAAAGCAAAGGAGGGAAATAGGATGAAATTTTTACTTAGGTTGGCTGTGATGGTGGTTGCCGGCGTGGTGATAAATTCTGTCAGCACGATTCACGTTTTAAAGGCCGGCCTTTATATGGAACGTGTAATCAACCATGACTCATGGGTAACCTTCAAGGGAATCGGAAGCAAAGACGCCGGTCCGATGTTAAGAGCGGCGGTAGCCACCCGCGGGCTCTTTGCCAATGGCAAAGAGGAGGCCATTTACTATCTGGCTTATCAGGGAGGAATGCTCCCGGATCTAAAAGCTGATCGGCACTATCAAATCAAAGGGAATGCTGGTCTTCCGGCCAAATGGTGGAGTATTACACTTTATAATGAAGAGGAATTCCTGTTTGACAATCCGGATAATCGATATTCCTTCACTAATTTTAATCTTAAAACCGACAACTCAGGTCATTTCGTTATAGACGTCTCACCTGTGAAACCGGCTGGAGCCAACAATTGGCTGCCTGCGCCGTCATCGGGAACAATAAGGCTTGCATTCAGAATTTACCAACCGACAGCGGAACTTCATGACAATATCGAATCCTATCCTCTGCCAACGGTCCGGGAGGTGTTATAATGAAAAAGATGATCAAAAACATTCTGCCGTACGCAATAGGGGCACTGGTGATTGCTTCGATTTTGGTCACCTGGAATGTTTACACAATACCCGGAAGATTGGTTGCGGAGCGCAACGATATATATGTACAACAGGCAAACGGGTACAATCGTTTCGTACATAATAAACCGGCAGATGCATCTTGGAGGGAATTCGTGAAACCCTGTCCGGATCTGATGTACAGCTATCTGGTTTTTGATACAGGAAAGTTTGCGATAGCGGTTGAATTGCCGGGACATATCGATTATTGGGTGAACCAGATGGTGGATGATCAGACCAACAGTTTTGCTTATGTTGGCCAACGAACGGCCGGTAGTCAAGGCGTAAAATTTGTATTACACAGTGACCAGACACCAAAATTTGAAACACCAGCAGGGTTTCAAAGCATCAAAAGTCCGTCTGTAACCGGCACATTTCTCTTACGCTATCTGGTTCGGTCACCCGAATCGATCTCTCAAATCGACGCATTGAGAAAACAGATTCGAGTAAATCCGATTGGTAACAAAGAGGGATCATGAAAGGTTCCAAAGCATTTTACAATATGAAGGACTGACGAAAAGAAATCTTCCCTCCAAGTCGACTTTCACTACCAGATCGGTCTGGTTTTCAACCAACAGCCGATACTTTTCCTCGCTTTGCCGAAGCGCTGCTTCTGTCTGTAAATAATTTCTAATTTCTTTTCGCAACAGGAAAAATATTATCAATGCCGTAGTGAGAATAAAAATCCAGCCCTTTATCATCTGAACCTTTGTCATGATTTCTGGATTTTTAACCAAAAAATATAATATTTGATCAGACAATAATATCCATAGCGCTGAAAAACTTGCGTATATTATAGCTATCTTAAGTGATATATACTCATCTAAATAGGGTTTAACACTTTTTTTCATGTGTGCCTTCTATAATATGATTTTTTTATCAATTCACACTACAATAAAATTTCTGTCAAGTTATGTCTACTTGCTTTTCATTTTTGCAAACGCCTTTTTCCCGGCATATACTTTTTCAAGAAGTTCCTTTCCAACTTCCTTTTCAAAATCTTTATGCACAGGCAGCAGAAGTTTCCGGAAAACAGCCTTTTCTTCAGGTGTAAGCGTGTATACCGTAATCCCTTCGTCCTTGAAATTCTGAAGAAGGGGTTCATCCATTGCTCGAACAGACGCTCTTCCCCACGCCATCTCTTCCTCAGGGTTGCCGATGAGAATTTTCTGAAGATCTTTCGGCATCGATTCAAAGAATTCTAACGAATACATTATGACACCGGGCTGATAGATAATCTGGGAAATTGTGAAGTGGTCAATTCCTTCATACCAGCCGGCGGCGGATGCATATAGAATGCTGCCGTCAAAGCCGTCCACCATACCGGTCTGTAATGCCCCTAATACTTCCGGACCCGCAATCGATTCTGCCTGAACACCCAACGCCTTGTACATCGCCAGATGAACCTTGGATTCCTGGGATCTCATCTTCAGCTTCCTGAGATCTTCCGGGGTGTGCACCTGGACCCCTTTGGTTGCAAAATTTCGCCAGCCGTTTTCATGCCAGTATGCCATATAAAACCCTTTTTTTCGGAGGATTTTTCGGAAATCTTCATAGACCACCTTGTCAAGGATATAATCCACTTCCTCCAGACTTTCAAACATGCAAGGGAGTTCAAGAAGCTGGAACTCCGGTATGCCAGCACCTTCTGCTACGGAAGCAGCAGTTCCTCCATAGCATTGAACTCTTCCGCGCCGGAGACTTCTTACCATTTCTACTTCGCCGCCAAGAGCGCCGCCGAGATAGACATTGACTTTTATTCTTCCGTTGCTTTCTTTTTGAATTCTTTCTTTCATCTTTTTCAGGTGGTTGGACCAGGGAGTATTATCCGGTGCAATCGTGGCAAACTTGACGATAAATTCCGGTTTTTCCTGTGCTGCGGCCTTTTCGGAAAAAATTTGCCCCAAGGAAAGGACAAACGTAACCGCGAAGAGAAGGCAGAAAACACTATTACGCATTATAAAGCTTTGCAGAGAACACTTTTTATATAACATGAATGGCTCCTTTCTATCAGTTTGGTCTGGATATTAACGTTTTGTAACCCTTAAATCATTCCAATCCTTATTGTTAACATTTCCTTCTTCATCCAGTGACTGGTACGATAGTTCCATCTTCTGTTTTATGAGCCTGTCCCAGTTGTTTTTGTATCTAATAAAATGAACTTATTCTTTTTGTTGTTTTATTGATCTATTTTATCTCTGGTACAGGCCAACAGTGTTTTATGATTGAAACTCACTCCTATATCGGCTTTAAAATCATCGCGTTATCTGTTACAAAAATGTAATATGCCGGAAGCTCGGTCCAAGCCCCGGTGTTCAAATATCTGATACCATTAACAACTTTGTCTTCCGGATAGTGTGTATGACCACAGGCAACCGCCTCATATCCATTTTCCATAGCGCAACTCACTGCATTCATCATCACGTTTTTGCGAAGAACCCTGTAAAAGACCTTCCATTTTTTTGCATAATGAGCCACGTGAATGGGCCTTGCTCCTAATTTTACTCTCAAATTGTGCATCAGACGAAATGCTCTTATAAAAGTTACGTTTTTTGGCATGATCTCATCGAAGTAATCCCCATGGGCGATTAACAGTCTTTTTTTAATAGGATAGAGAGGCTTAATATGGACTTTGCCAAATTCTTTTGGGACATAGCCATTGTCATGATTTCCCAGCAGCCACACAACTTTTTGACGAAAAGAAAGCTGCTCGATCAAGTCCAGAATGTGCTGGTGTTGTGGCTCCAATTTTATATAAGGATTGTCAATGACATCTCCATTCAGGATCAATTCATCGTTTTCAGATATATTTCCAATAAAACGTTCGAAATCCTTATAGTGGAAATGTCGGCTCCCTATATGTAAATCGCTTACAATGATCGAATTCATATTATTATTTTAGAATGACAAACTACAGATGTGTTTTTCCAGCATGTTCCGGAAATGTTTTTTCACCTCTTTAATAGCGCGAGATAATGTTAAGGGCATCCGTTGAATGTTACCATCTTCTGACTTGGCCCCCCGTTTTTTGTACCACTTTTTAAGTTAGAGCACTGGGCATATTTTCTTTTGTTAATGTAAACCAAAATGGATCAAAGATCAAAAGTTCAAGTTTTAGATTTCCGTGATGTATGGAATTTCTGATTTATCTATCCCTCACGATCATATCACAAACTCATAGAGGAAGGTCCCCGGTTGTGTTATTTCCAGTGATCTATAAATTTTTATAAAATCATTTTAGCGACTGTGTGAAAAAGCATTAGACTGGTTTTGCGTCACCACCCAAAATAGAAAACAATAATACAAGGACCACCGTCTGAATTATCCAGCCGATCACGCAAACTCCTACAGCTCGTAGTGTGCTATTATAATCGAGGGCTTGCCTGACTGCGATCACCATTGCAACTAACATCCAAATTGAGGCAACTAAAAAAACTACCTTTCCCAATCCTGGGATAATACCGAAGACTCGAATCAATCCGGGAGAACTCGAAAAACCAATAGTGCGCAGCAATTCACCATGATCTGCTTTAGTCTGAGGCTCTGGTAGGATTTTCGTGCCAATAAAGTAAGTGAGATATGCCCAAATATACCACCCTATAAGGGCTGTGATCGTCCCCATCAAAATTCCGCCAAGCCCTCCTATTCCAGTGACTCCAATTCCGGCTGCTATACTGGAGATAACGACAACCCCCATAGCCTGAACCATTGCCCCTTTGTCAGCTTCAACCTCTTCATACAAGTTAACATCTAACTTAGCGGCGCGAATAATACGATCTTTAAAACTACTCATTATAACCTCCTCAAAGCTCTTTTAAATGAAACTATGTTGGCTTGAAGAATAATTAAGTCCCCAATTTCTGTCAATGTAAACCAAAATGGATCAATGGTCAAAGGTTCAAGTTTGAGGGCTCCATGGTATATGGAATTGCTGATTTATTCAAATATCTTAATCATATCACAAACCGTCAGGCTAACCATCTGGGTTGG
>JAQYVL010000290.1 GCA_030145525.1 Desulfobacterales bacterium | reverse complement strand
GGCCTTATAGATATAATAGTTTTAATGTTAAAAATTCGCATTTTAATGTCGGTAATCCACATACTTAACCAAATTGCCAAAGAACACCGCCGCATCCTTGTTAATTACGGCTTTATTGTTTAGGGTCCTTAAACCCCGTATTTACAGACCGAAAAAATATTATTATTCTGGTTTATAGCCGTTTTCATAAAACTGTACCGATTGAAAGGTGATCAAAAGCATCTTCATTCGTTATTTATAAGGAATATTATGCGGCTAAATTGTGAAAAAAAGAAAAGGGGATATGAAAATATCCCCTTTGATGACGGAATCGTCTCAGAAAACAGAGCATTGCTCTTGATAAACAACACGCTGAAAGGCATGAACTCTATCCCTACGGGATGCTAAAACGGTATATCATCCTCCGGACCTTCACTGGGGGGCGGGCCGCCATGAAAGTCACCCGAGTTGTTGTTCGGGCCGGAATTTTGATTTTTACTTTCCTGAGAACCGCTGTGGCTCTGATTGCTGCCTTGAAAATTACCTCTGTCTTTGCTTCCGAGCATCTGCATCTTGTCCGCAATGATTTCGGTTGTATATTTTGTTATGCCGTCTTTTTCCCATGATCTTGTCTGGAGCCGTCCTTCAATATAAATCTGACTGCCCTTGGAAAGATATTCACCGCATATTTCACCCAGACGCTGGAAAGCGACTATCCTGTGCCATTCTGTTTTTTCACGGTTTTCACCGGTGGCTTTATCTTTCCATTTTTCCGTTGTCGCGATACTGAAGCTGGCAACAGCTTTGCCATCCTGGGTATATCTGACCTCGGGATCTCTCCCCAGGTTGCCGATCAGCATTGCCTTGTTAAGACTTGCCATTGTAACCTCCTATATTGATTGAGCAGTTGTAGAAATGTAATTTAATTCTTGCCGATCCTTGAATGGATTTTTTTATATGAGAAATAATACAGGGAATAGATACAGAAATCCAACCACCGTGTCAATCGGTTCGGGAAAGATATTCAGAGATTTTATTCGGAATTCAATGATTCTCGTTTTATACAGGGTTGTCCGGCCCGGTATTTTGTGATTTATTGCAACAGAATCATATCCGAATTGGGATATATGAAGATGGATGAATTTTTCGATTTGTTTTTATGGACATGCAGGTATGATTTCCGGGAAGTCATTTCAAAAAAGGGTTCGCAGGCGGGTTACAGGCCGTGAACAGTCTTTTTTTGCGGCAACATCGCCGGGGCTTGAAGATTTATGCCGTAAAGAGATTATGGCCCTTTCCTTTCCAAAGATAAGCCTTTCTGCTTCAGAGGGTGGGGTCGCATTTTCCGGCCGTGTTCACGATTGCTACATTGCCAATCTTCATTTGAGAACAGCGAACCGGATTCTGATGAGAATCGCGGCCTTCAAAGCGACAAATTTCAGGATGCTCAAAAGAAAGCTGACCGATTTCCCTTGGGAACTGTATCTTCAGCCTCATCATCCCCGTGAGTTGAGTGTCTCCGCAAGACAGTCCAGACTTTACCATACAGAAGCAATTGCCGATCAATTTAAGGCGAGTATTATGGATTGCTTTGAAAAAAGCTTTCAGGATTTACAGGACAATAGGAAAGCAGAATGGGGTCAGAAAATTTTTGTTCGAGTTGTGGGCGATGGTTTTACAGTCTCAATGGACAGCTCCGGAGAGCATCTGTACAAACGGGGGATAAAAATCCAGGGCGGCAAAGCGCCTGTTCGTGAGACAATTGCAGCGGCGGTTTTACAATTTGCAGGATATACTGGGAAAGAACCTCTTGTGGATCCCATGTGCGGTTCCGGAACTTTTTCCATGGAGGGGGCCATGATGGCAAATCACATCCCGGCCGGCTGGTATAGACAGTTTGCTTTTGAAGCATGGCCTTCCTTTCGCCCGGAAAGGTGGAAACATATCAGAAGAGAAGCGGAAAAGGAATTTCTCAGGCCGGAGAAGCCGGTAATTTTTTCTTCCGATCAGGATGCAGCGGTGTGCCGCCAGCTGAATAATCTTATAAAAAAGAATGAACTGTCAGATACAGTGCTGGTTTTTCATCAAAATTTTTTCGACATTTCGGTTTCTGATCTTTCAAACATGATCGGCAAAGGCCGAAAAGGGATTGTTGTGATCAATCCTCCTTACGGGCTTCGGATAGGGACCCGAAAAGAGAGTGAAACATTATTTGCTGAAATATGTGTGAAGCTGTCCCGGGATTTCAAAGGCTGGAAACTTGCCCTGATCGTTCCGAGTAGAAGACTCTTACGAAAAATACCGTTTCGGGTTAAAAAATATCCTGTTTTTCACGGCGGTCTAAATCTGACCCTTGCTGCGGGGAGGATCAGATAGGTATGAGATGGATGTTTCTGCCTGTTGAATCCAATAATCGAAGGGTG
The DNA here is from genome assembly GCA_030145525.1 of Desulfobacterales bacterium. Taxonomy (GTDB): domain Bacteria; phylum Desulfobacterota; class Desulfobacteria; order Desulfobacterales; family SURF-7; genus JAQYVL01. The sequence goes on along the minus strand of JAQYVL010000290.1, from coordinate 15,187 downwards.
GTTATGTTTTCAATTAATTGGTACGGGCAACGGCGGGATAAGCGGGGTAATGAACGGAACCTTTTTTGACAAACGCTCTATTTCATAAATCCTACCGAGAAGGCCAGCAGGAACTGCCCTGAATAGTAGAGGGGCAGGCCAAAGAGGCGGTTGATGAAGGCTTTTTCCAAAAAGCGGTTGCGCGCTACGAAAAGATCGGAGAAGTAAAACAGGAGCGCGCCTGCGAAAATAATGAACCGTGCATTACGGGGGAGGTCGATATCAAGCAGAACCGAGCCTGCGGCGATTACCATGCTGGTAATCACGATCATATAACATATAACCGGCATCACCATGGAGCCGAGGTGGGGTTTGAGCCAGATAAAGACGAAAATGCTGAAGGCTGATGCTGCGGCCCCAATAAGCCATACCATGGTGCTGATTTGGGATATATGAAAAAAACCGAAAACATAACAGACATGTCCGAGCAGGAAGGATATCAGACCGATAAGAAATGCTTTTTTCTGGGGGAAGATGAGCAGTACATCCCCGCCCAGACAGAGTATCAAACCAATGAGCAGTAAATGATAATAATCCGGAGCCGGATGATTCTGGAGAACTGCCGCAAGGATAAAAAGAAGAGAAAGCGGTGTTTTTGTCAGCAGCTTGCCGGAAATACTCTCCTTTTTTTCAAAAAACAGAAGTGCCGGCAGCAGAACAGCAGCAAGAGCGATGATAAGAGTATTTTCCATAACTTCCTCTCCATTATCTATTGTCAGTCGGATCAAACCGGAAATACATTATGTTTTCATCGAATCATGGAGTCAATATATTTAATTTTTTTCAAAGGGGCAATCCCCAGCAGCGCCTGCAGATGTTTGGCGTCACGAAACCGTTTTTCCTGGCCAAAATCTTTCATATAGCCGACACCGCCAAGCACCTGTATTCCATCGGTGGTCATGTCACATGCCGCACTCTGAACATGGATGGCCGCGGCCCTTGACCCGGCGGCCCATCCCGGATTCCGGCTGTCAGCATCCTGTGACGCACTCTTGACGCACATGTCCGCAATTTTAATTTGCACCGCCATGTTTGCCAGGATCATTTTGATCTCAGACCAGTTAATGATTTTTTTCCCGCCCTGTGAACGCATCTTGCTGTATTCGAATGCTTCTTTAAACGAGCCTTTCATTATTCCGGCCGACATGGCCGCCGCGGCAACATTCAGCCGGTCCGTCATTTTTTCAAAATATTGTTTTCCTTCCCCCGGTTTTCCGATCAGGTCGCCCGGTACGTCATTCAACTCCAGATCAACAGCAGGGCAGGCATGCAATCCAAGGCTGTGAACCGGTTTGCTTTTTTGGACACCCTGATCGGAGAGGTCGATGAGGAAGTAGGAGTATCCCTCCTGTCCATCTGTTTTGGAGGGTATTACGGCCTGAGCGGCCAGATCACCTAAAACGGTATATTCCGAATTCCCCGACAGAAGGTATTTGCCGTTTTTCTTGACGGCGCCGGCAGCGGGCTTTATTTCGTTCGGGTTATTAAACACGGGAAAAGCGATCAGAAAGTCGGCAACTTTTTTCGCATTTGAAGCGATTTGTTTCAGCTTTTTGTTTTCACCTGCCGCCAGGAGAACTTCCTGGGCCGCAGTACAGGTAAAAATAATGCCGCCCAGACTGCTGTCGGCCTGACAAATGCAGTCCAGAATGGTGCAGAGTGCCCTCATCCCATGTCCCATGCCATCTGCTTCTTCAGGCAGAACAATATGGAAAAAGTCCAGTTCATAAGCTTTATCCAGAACAGAATCAAAAAATGGTCCAAAGGGGTATTTGTCATTCTCCTCTCTGTTTGGTACCAGCTCTTTGCCGGCAAATTCTGCGGCAGCCTTTTCAAGCAGTTTTAATTCCTTCTCACTCGCTGTCGGCATAGGATTCTCCTTGTATTTCCAAATCGACAATTATTATGTATCAGAAACTCCGGGGAGTTTCTATCAGAATTCGAAACGTATAGCTGAGTGGATGATTTTTTTATATCGTGTACTGTTTGAGTGCATTAGGGGTCGTTTGAAAAAACAGATACCTTATATGGCTTTCACGTTTCGGTAACCATTCTACTTTATTTGAACAGCTTGTTACTGAACCATATTCTGTTTTTTCTTATCGAACCCTTTTGCATGAGTTTACACGATAAAAAATAAAATTATCCGTGAGGCTGTCTGTCAGTCTTCTTCAAACACTTTTGCCTGCGGTATGTTTCTCGCAACCATACATTTAAACAGGTTCAAGCGGTTGAGCTGGTTGGTGCCTTCATAAATCTGCAGCAGTTTTGAATCTCTAAGGAGCTTTTCCATCCGGTGATCATGGCGCAGGCCTGTCTGCCCCATCATTTCAAGTGCCATCTGGCAGTTTTTTACGCCTGCATCCGTGCCGGCAAATTTTGCCATTGAGCCCATTCCGGAAGTCAGCTGCTGATCTTTTTCCGAAATGGTTTTAAAACGGTTTTTCCGTGCCATTTGTGTCAAGAAAGGCTTTTTTAAAAGCGGCGCGATTACCTTGTCGATCCAAAACTGAGGGACGAATTTGGAATAGTAGTACATGGGCTTGGACAGCAGGTCTTTCGTAGTGCCATACAGGCCGATCGCGTAGTTTGTTTCCACATAGGCGCCCCTGGCAAGAGTTACATTTTTATACATTTCAGCAAGCATGGATTGGGCCCATTCATGGTTGATCAATAATTTTCCTTCCACTTCGGTTTCCGATGCAAATGCCGCCGCTTCTTCAAAGGCTCCCCGTGCAACACCGGTTCCAAAGGCCCCTACGCCCGCACGGGATGCGGCGAGGACATCGTCCAAAAGCGCCGTTGCAACAGCTCGTTTCGACCTCGGAAATTTCATCTGGTGCATGTCGAGACAGACATTTTCGTCCGGGACAAAGCAGTCCTTGAAGAGAAGTTCACTGGCCGGACACCCTTTCTGGCCCATCTTTTTTTCTATCCTCCCGAATGAAAATCCTTCCATACCGGTTTTTATTGCCAGAACCACCGTGTTTTCAGATGGTTTTCCCAGATCAGAATAGGAGATCAGGATATGCCAGGTGGAGAGGTGGCCGCTCGAGATGAATACTTTGGTTCCATTTACCACATATCCGCCTTTAACTTTTTCGGCATAGCAGGAGAGGTCTGCCTTATCGACCAGTTCCACCTCTTCTACGTCTGTGCCTGCTCCCGGTTCGGTTATTGCGGTTGAAATCAGACACGGCTGTCCGGTTTTTTCTCCATTTACCGTGTCCTGGAAAATTTTATGTATCATTCTTGTATTCAGTGTGGCTGCCAGGGAGGAAACCCCAAGATAGTGGACGCCCACAAGGTTTGCCATCCCGAGACAGGCTGAAGCCAGTTCTTCAGAAAAAGGCGCCATGGTCGGAGCGCTGTATCCTCTGCCGCCGAAAACCCGTGGAAGCCACATGGTGTAAAATCCCCAGTCATTCGCCTTTTCAACAAAATCATATGGAAGGTAATCCGGATCAGCATGCATTTTAAGATCCAGCTCCAGGGCATAGGGCCGAACAACTTCTTTGTTGAATTTTCGGGCAATTGCCACAGTCTCCCTGGTTTCCTTTAACAGGGCCTTTGGAAGTTTGGGAACCGACTGCAGACTGCAGGTGATATCATTGAAACGGGGTTCCTCGTCGAGAAGGGTTTTTATTTCAGATTTTGAGATCATAATTTTATCTTCCTGTTATTGATTGTTCCGTTATGTTGAATCAGCTGATTTAGGTTCTATTTTTTTTTTGGAATCATATGTGTCATCCGTCACGCCGGCTTTTTCAAGCTCTCCTTTTATAATCCGGTGCGAATTGGTTTTGGGGAATTCATCCACGATTCTTATGAACCGGGGAATTGCATATTTCGCCAGCTTGTCGGAAAGAAAAGTTATCAACTCTTCAGGAAGAAGTTCTTTCCCTTTTACAAGGGTTATAGCAGCCATGATCTCATCTTCAGCCAGTTCGGAAGGAACCGCATACACCGCTACTTCTTCGACAGCGGGATGTTTCATGATAACGTGTTCGACTTCATAGGCAGAGACATTTTCTCCGCCTTTGCGCATGGATTCCGTGTTGCGGCCGACAAAGTAAAGATATCCCTCATCATCTTTTCTAACAAGATCACCGGTGTAGAGCCAGCCGTCCCGAACCTTTTCCCGGGAGGCGTCTTCGTTTTTATAATACTCAACATGGCTCTGGCGATCTTCCATTTTAAAAATCAGCTCACCGGATACTCCGACAGGTGTCTCAAGCCCGTTTTCATCAATGATGCGAAGATTTTTTCCCAGTGAGCCGGAAGGCTTTCCCAGTGAGCCGACAGGAGCCGTGCCGAGATTCAGGATGCCCTTCCCGCCGCCGTCAACAGCGCCATATCCCTCGTATAATGTCACGCCAAAACGGTTTTCAAAGGCCTCCCACATCTCTGCGGGACATGCCGCCGAAATTACAATCCGGACTTTGTTTTTGGAATCGGTGTTTTTTTCAGGCTGTTTCATGAGGATGGGAATGATAGATCCGATGGTGTTGAATAGTGTTACATTATAATGCCTGATATCCTCCCAGAACCTGCCGGCGGAAAATTTTCGTGACAGCGCGATTGTTCCTTTAATGGCCAAGGTCATGGTAAAGGTCATCAGTAGGGCATTGCCATGGCAGAGGGCGAGACAGGTGTAATATACGTCATTTTCTTTTAGCAGCATATATGCGATAACGCTGAGCCGTTTGACAGTCGACCGCCGGTAACGATAGACCACACCTTTGGGAGGACCCGTGGTTCCGGAAGTGTAAATGATAAGGCACATGTCATCAGAGTTATAGCCGATTTTCGGGTTTTCGGTCGACATGCCATAGGCCGGGCTGAATTTGAGCATGCCGTCAGGCGGGATTATCCCTTCTGCTTCTTTCTCCACATCATTTACAATTACATGCTTTACGTTTTCAAGCTGTTCTGCGACTGGTGAATACGCTCCGATGAGTTCTGCATCAAGGAGCAGAAAGTCAATATCGCTGTGATTGATGACATACAGAAGACCTTCACCCTTTAGTTCAGGGTTGATGGTTACCACATACATTCCAATTTTCTGGGCCCCGATAAATGTATCAATATAGCGCGGCGAGTTGCGCATATATATGCCGATCCCTTTGCCCTGTCCTCCCCCATTTTCCAGGAGGAAATTGGCAACCCGGTTGGCATTTTGATCCATCTCCCGATAGGTTATGGCTTCATCTTTATAGAGCAGAAAGGTCTTGTCCGGAACCTGCCTGGATCTTTCTTCCAGCAGTTCCGCCCAGGACATGTCATCCATGGCTCCCCGGCGGAGTCCTTTCAAGGTCGGGCGCCATCCGCTCCTTTTTGCTTCTTCACGGACAAACCGGATCAGGCCGCCAACTGCATCCCGGAGAAGCTGAATTTTTCGAATTTTCTGTTTGAATTTTCGACTTCTTTTTTTGGGGAGTTGTGAAGTGCTTTTTGATGTAGTCATCTTTTTCCTCGTTGTCTGAATTTTTATTTTTTCTCCAGGCAAATATCTGTGGGGAGGCTCCATCTCCGGCACCTGGGTTAGACGCTGATAAAAGTGCCCGGCATTGAATCCTCTGATTACATTGATGGCTTCATGAGGGCATGCCGCAAGACAGCATCCGCAGGAGATACAGTCGGTAATTCCCGGTTCCGATCTTTTCAGATACGGCAGGCCGTCTCTCCAGCTTATGGGACCGCTGTTCCGTAGAATAGACCTGGCCGGGCATATAAACATGCATGTTTCACATCGTTTGCATTGTTTGTCATCGAAAACGATCAGGCCGGTACTCATTTCAGCCGGGTTCGTGTATTCGGGTATTCTGGTCCATCTGCTTAGTTTCTTTTGAGCCATATTATTCCCCCTGTCTTTCTATCCGGGGTTTATCGTCCATACCGCCTTCAAACCATTCCACCAGCTGGACTTCCCTGGGAACCGGTCCGTCAGCTTTTACCTTTGGCCAGCCGACCGCAATGCAGTTGTTGAGACGGTAGGGGTATTTTACGCCGAACTGTTTTTTCCATTTGCGGTCGTACATCAAAAGCTTGATCAGTCCTATCCAGCAGGTTCCGGCACCCATGCTGTGGGCTGCAAGTATCATATTCTGTCCGCATATTCCGATGTCCGTTGGGGGAGACGAAACGCCACGGGTATCTTCCAGAAGGAGAATCAGTGTCGGTGCTGAATGGAAAACAGGAGCCCGGTCATATGCGATTTCCCGCATCAGGGCAAATGGAACCGGGTGAAGTTCGTTGGGGCTCAGGCGGATCATAAGGCGGGTGTATGGTTTCAGAAAAATTTTGCGGAAACCGTTTCGTGAGTAATCTAGAAACCACATCAGACGTTTGGCTGCCTTGCGTGCGTCTTCTTCCATTTTTGCCAGAATTTCATGACTGTTAACCACGATGAATTTCCAGGGCTGTGAATTGCCGGCAGAAGGGGCAAACCGTCCTGCTTCGAGTATACGACGTATCATGAAATCCGGAAGCGGCTCTTTTTTGAATGCCCGAATACTGCGCCGTTCCAGAATCACCTTCTCAACCGGTGTCCATTCCTTTAGGGCAGGCTTTTTAACAGCCTTTTTATCTGTCATACGTCATTTCCTCCCTATCCTGATTCATTGCACTGATTCTTTCGAGGGAACGTTCTCCGGTTTTTCCGGAGAAGCAAAGCTTGCGGTCAGCCGGATGACTTGCCGCTTTTCTTAGGTTTTTTACGCAGAAAAAACTCTTCGAAAAACTCCATTGATTTTTTGACTTTTTGAATATCATAGACATCCATTTTGCCGTTGACAGCCATGATCGAGATCAAAGTGACTTTTCCCAGCATCTCCCATGCAAGAATGTCCGGATCGATATGTTCTCTTAAAAAGCCCCGCTTGATATCCGCCTTAAGATTTTGGAGGTTGAAATTTTGAAAAGCCTTGACGATTGACCAGCCTTTTTCACGTATTTCAGAATCAATGGCAAACAACGCTTTTAAAATACAGGAGAACATGTCAATATTCGGATTTTGGATTTCTTCCATATATTGCTCATTGACCGCTTTGACGATGCTTCCTTTCTGATCCTCTGCTTGAAAAATGGGATTGGAAGTATAAATCCGGAGCCGGTATTCCAGTAAATATTCCAGCATGGCGAGCTGCAGTTTCTGTTTGCTTTTGAAATGGCTGTATATCAGAGCTTCGTTAATACGGGCTTCCTTTGCAATCAGGGAAGTGGTTGCCCGGTCATAGTTCAGTCGAGCTACAACTTTGATGGTTGCTTTAATTATTGATTCCCGGCGCTGCTCAGCGCTCATCCGTTTTCGAGCCACCTCTCCTCCTGATTCCACAGCTTTGGTCGAGTAGCTGTACGCTAAGGTTTTTACAAATTTCCGGTTTTTTCCAGAATATGAATACACATGGCTGCTTCTCCATATCCGATGGTTCCCCCTCCGTTTTCAGATAGCGCAACCCTGGGATCTTTGATCTGTCTTTTCCCGGCCTCCCCCCGGAGGTGGGTCACCAGTTCGAAAATCTGTGCAAGACCGGAAGCCCCAATGGGATGACCGCGGGATATCAGACCACCGCTTGGATTTACCGGAATTTTTCCGTTCAGGGAGGTTGCACCGCTTTCGGCCAGGGGCCCGGCTTCACCTATAGGACAGAATCCGAGCTGTTCTGTCTGGTGAAGCTCCCCAAAAGCAGTGGCATCATGAACTTCCGCAATATTCATGTCTTCCGGTCCCATGCCGGACATCTCGTATGCCGCCTTTGCCGCCCGTTTGGAGATATCGCTTTTAATTTCCCATGACCCGGATTTGATGACCGACGCGCGTATCAGTGCAGCTCTCTTTTTTGAGTGCTGTTTTAAAAATTTTTCCGAGCAGAGGATTGCAGCTGCTGAGCCGTCTCCCACCGGGGCGCACATGGCACGGGTAAGGGGATAAGCCACTTCGTAGTCTCCAAGCACCTGCTCGATTGTTTGCGGGAAAGTATACTGGGCAAGGGAATTCATAGTGGAGTTGTTGTGCGCTTTTGCGGCTATGGCTGCCAGTTGCCGCTGAGTCGTTCCAAACTCCTTCATGTGCCTGCGGGCACCGTGGGCATAGAAATCCATAAAGACTGAATGCCCTCCCTCTTTTGCCTTTCCTTTTTTTTCTTTTTCCCCTGATTCCGTCTTTTTTGCCTCAGCGGCCTTTGCCTTTTGATCCTTTTTCCACTGCTCAATAAACTGGGTCGTAACTTCGACATCGGTGCCTGACATAAAGCCTTTCATCATTAGTCGGCGGTCTTCATTGTATACCTTCTCCGCTCCAATCGCGAGGACACAATCATAAAGGCCGGCCTTTATTGCCGTCCATGCAGCATGAAGGGCGGTGCTTGCGCTCGCGCAGGCATTCTCAACGTTCGTAATGGGAATTTTGTCAAGTCCGTTTGCCGAAAGCGCAACCTGGCCCCGGATACAATGCTGGAAATCGGTCATTCCCCAGCCGGTGTTGGAAAACCAGGCGGCTTCGATATCTTTTCTTTCAAGCTCGCAGTCCTTTAGAACAAGGTCAAGCGCTTCTCCGGTCAGATTTTTAATGTTTCTTTGGAGGTATTTCCCGAACTTGACCATTCCTACGCCGATAATATAAATATTGTCCGCCATTTCGTTTTCTCCTGTTTTCAAATAAGGAATATGTTGGCTTTTTACGAAGCCATCAGTATTGATCCCCTAAAAGAAATTATCATGTTGACATTTGGGTCGCCAGAAACTAAGTAAGTGCTTACTTAGTAAGTTTGCATTTGTCAAGATTTTTTTAATTGCACAAAGTATATTTTTTATTTCAAATGTTTCAGACTCTCTATTCCTGTTCATTACCGGCGGTATTGGAGATGATCGTCTGATTTGTATTTTTTTGTTTTAGGATAGCGGTATGTAAGGAGTTATTGGATGGATATCAGCTTTTATAAGAGGGGGCTGGACAAACTTGGCGGTTTCGTTGACGGCCTTTTTTTGACCATACCTCGGATTTTGAAACCCATGAAGCCTGTGAGGGATATTGATCGGAATACCTATGAAAAGGAGGTCGATTTTTATATCGAAAACGGATATGCGGATCATCCCGGCAGGTTTTTTGATTTTCCGGACACGATGCCCGGGTATCAGGTTGTCGAAGAGATGCCGTTTGATGACGGCAAACGCCAGCTGGTTTCATTTAAAAGCGGTTACGAGGTAAAAAATCCGCTTAAACGGAATTCCTATTATTCTCATCAATCCAACCATACCGGATATCTGGTAAGATGGACTCATGGTAACAAGGGCAGAAAAACGGTTCTTTGCCTTCACGGTTATATGCTGGGAGACCCTGACCAGGCTGAAAAAATGTTCCGGATCAGAAATCTTTACCGGATGGGGCTGGATGTGTCCCTTTTTATCACGCCGTTTCACTGGAGGAGAGCACCTGAATCGAGGCGTCAACGGGGAATTTTTCTTCAGCCGGATGATGTGGCCATGACCTGTGAGTGTTTTGGGCAGGCCATGTATGATCTTTACAGCTCGATTCAAATTTTAGCAGACATGGGGAGCCATGAAACAGGCATTATCGGCGCAAGTCTGGGAGGATACATCGCGGCTCTTTTTGCATGCCTGTCAAATCGGATTTCGTTTACCGCAATGATGGTTCCTTCTGTAAATTTATCAAAGCCCTTTGGCCCGGGATTTATCAAGATGCCGTTTCAGGTGGACCCTTTGCTGGGTGAAAAACTAGACCGGGTCTGGGGATTCCATTCTCCCCTGAATCTGAAGCCCAGGATAGCCGGTGAGAATATTCTGGTGATCGCTTCCCGCGGTGACCGGTTATGTCCTTTTGAACATGTTCGGCTGCTTTGTGAAAAGTGGGGATGGCCACCTCATCGTTTTATGACCGGGGGGCACTGGCTGGTATTTAATGGGAAAGCACGCGGGAAGGCCTGGTACCGTTTTCTGGCTGACAAGGGGTTTATTTAAAAGTTGAAAATCGGGTTCGGTAAATTCATGCTGAGTTTTTCAATGACTAGAAGTATTTACAAATTTTATCTCCTTGACACCCAATTGTTTCTTAAATATATAAAGTTACTTAAAACAAAGGCTTGTCAATCAAAGGCGGGAAAAGGGTAGATGGAATTTGAAAAAGATCTAAAAACAGGCGTTTGAGAAATGGATACGTTTTTATCAGAAAAAAATAAGGCGGTGCGCCGTTCTGTCCGGGCTTTTTGTGAAAGAAATATTGCGCCGATTGCCAAGGATATTGATCAGGAAGCCAGATTCCCATGGGAAGTTGTCGAAAAAATGGGTAAACTCGGTTATTTCGGAATTCAGGTGCCGGACAGCCTGTCCGGCGCTGGAATGGATTCGGTAAGCAGCGCAATTACGATGGAGGAGATTTCACGGGTTTCCGCAGCTATAGGGCTCTGCGTTTCCGTTCACAACAGTGTCTGTGTTTATCCTCTTATGCAGTTCGGAACAGAAAAACAGAAAAAAAAATGGATTCCGCCCCTTGCCAGATGTGAAAAAATTGGAGCTTTTTGCCTGACGGAACCCAATGCAGGTTCGGATGCCGCCGGAATAGAAGCAACGGCTCTGCGGGATGGCGACAGCTATGTTATTAATGCAAACAAGGTGTTTGTGACAAACGGGGGAATAGCGGATACATGCCTTATCTTTGCCCGCACTGACCCGGAGGCAGGCCGCAAAGGGATTTCCGTAATTGTCGCAGAGCGGGGTACAAAGGGATTCGTGACCGGTGAACTTGAAGATCTCTCCGGGATGAGGGCGAATCCGGTAAGCTCAATCCGGCTTACGGACTGTCGTGTTCCAGCAGAGAATCTTCTCGGAAAAGAGGGTATGGGACTGGAGATCGGATTGAAGGCCCTGGATACGGGTCGGATCGGAATAGCTGCTCAGGCACTAGGTATCGCGCAGGCTGCACTGGAGGAATCCGTCCGTTATGCGAAACAGCGGAGGCAGTTCGGTGTGCCAATAGCAAGACACCAGTCCATATCCTCCCAGCTTGCAGACATGGCTACTAAAGTTGACGCGGCACGTCTTCTGGTCTATCGTGCTGCATTTTTACGAGATCAGGGAAAGTCCTTTACAAAGGCCGCGGCCATGGCAAAACTATATGCATCTGAAATCTCAAGCGAAGTCGCTGATATGGCTGTGCAGATTCACGGCGGTTACGGTTACTCCAAATCATATCCGGTGGAAAGATATTACCGGGATGCACGGGTAACCCGCATATATGAGGGAACCTCCGAGATACACCGCATGGTTATCGCACGTTCCGTGATGGAAGGATCATAAATGGGATTAAACATTATTGTCTGCATCAAGTCAGTTATTATTGATGCTCCGGGCGGCAAATACAGCCGGACTGCCGAAAACTGTGTCTTAAATCCGTTTGACAGGCCTGCTCTTGATTTTGCTTTATCCCTGCGAAAGGAGCATGGTGGATCTGTTACAGCCCTATCCATGGGACCGGACGCTTCTGAACCGGCTCTTTTTGAGGCGATGGCCATGGGCGCTGATCGGGCTTTTCTGCTGAATGATAGTGCACTCATCGGCTCAGATACGCTGGCTACCTCAATCGCTCTCTGCGCTGCAGTAGCAAAACTCAAGTCTTTTGATCTGTTGTTTTTCGGGGCAAGGACAGCGGATAGTGATACAGGCCAGGTAGGCCCTCAGGCCGCTGTGGGCCTTGACCTTCCTCTAATTACATGGGTCACCCGGATTAAGCAGAGTGAAGGCCGCTTTCATGTAACACGTCGAGCCGACGGTTTTTTGGAAGAATATGCGGTAAACCTTCCAGTCGCGTTAACAATCCATCCGGAGGCAGTTAAAGTAAGGGATGTTGGACTTGCCGGAATTGAATCGGCTTTTCAGAAAAAGAAAGTCAAACATTTCAATCTTCAGGATATCGGTCTTTCTCCCGGGGATGTGGGAGAGATAGGTTCTCCGACAAAGGTGATTTCCCTGAAGCGAGCGATTAAAAAAAGGGAATGCGTGTTTCTGACCGGCACTGTGGAAAAACAGGCTGCTGATTTAATGGAAGAGCTTATGAAATCCGGATTGATAAATTAGAGAAATATATAATGAGAAAGTTAACAAGACAGATTTGGGTGTATGGAGACCTGAGGAGTGAAAAATTTTTCGGTTTGAGTCTGAACATCCTGGCCAAAGCCAGGGAGCTGGCGCAATCTGTTAATACCAGGGCTGCGGTGGTCTTTCTGGAGACTTCTGAAGATGAAAAGAAAGTTCAAAAAGGTTTACTCTCGATATCTGAAGCTGCGGAACGCGCTGTCAAGCATGGTGCTGACACGGTTTATGTCATAGCCGGCTGCGGCCTTGATATTTTGAGGGCAGATGCCTTTGCCTTTGCCCTTTCAGAGGCAGTTTTAAAACAAAACCCGATGCTGTTCTGTTTCCCTCTTACTGACTTCTGCAAAGAGCTGGCCGCACGTGTAGCCAGGAGTCATGGGGGCGGCCTTATTGCCGACTGTTCGGACCTCACAATCAAAAATGGTTCGGTAATTGCGACCTCCCCTGCGTGGGGAGGAAGAATAATGGCTGAAATCACATACAGTGATACAAACAGGACCGGCTTTGCTACCGTTGCCCCAAACATCGCAATTCCTTCTACCGAGGAAGGGAAGCCGGGTAACATTGAAGAACTGGAAGTAGACTGTCCATATTTCCAGGAGGAACTTGAGCTTCTTTCACGTTTGCCGGAAGAGAAAGATTGTCGCGGCATTGAGGATGCAGAAATCGTGGTTGCAGGCGGAGCGGGAATGGAAAGTGCAGAGGGCTTCTCCTCACTGAGTGAGCTGGCCGCTGTTCTGGGGGGGCAGCTCGGTGCTACTCGTCCTCCTGTCCTAAACCACTGGATAGATGAAAAACGGCTCATCGGACAAACTGGAAAAACAATAAGGCCCCGTCTGCTTCTTTCGGTCGGGACATCGGGCGCGGTGCAGTATACAGCCGGTATTGAAGATTCAAAAACAATCGTCGCTGTAAACCGTGATAAAAAAGCGCCTATTTTTGAAATGGCAGATATCGGTATTGTTGCGAATGCTAATTCCTTTGTGCCTCTATTTACTTCTCTTGTAAAAACATCCGTTATGAGGCGGCTTGCTGATGACATCGGCCATATTGGAAAGCCGGAAGCAAAACAGGGTTTTGGGCAGATGTTAAAAAAACTCCGGGAAGCCGGCAAATGGTCTCTGGAGAAACTGGCCGAAACTACTGACCAGTCCCCTGATTTTATCAGGCAGGTTGAAAATGATGAGGTTGCACCTTCCGTAAGTTTCCTTTTGCGTCTGGCCCGGGTGTTTAAAGTCGATCCGGGTACGTTTCTGGGAGAAGAGCAGAAGACAATGATGCGTGATCGGCGGACCGAGGCATACATCAAACGAACCGAGAATTATTCTTATCAAACATTAACCCCGGGCGCAGAAAATGAACATCTTCGGGCTTTCATGATAGCCATTGAATCAAGGCAGGATCATAAACCTGTTGCATATAAGCATGAAGGAGAAGAGTTTGTATTTGTTATAGAGGGGAAAATTGAACTCACGCTGGCCGGCAAACCTCAGATTCTGAATGCAGGAGAGTCTTTGCGGTTTAATTCAGAGATCACTCACAAACTCAAAAGCCTTTCCGATGACCTTTCGAGGTGTCTTGTTATACTCTATACCCCCTAGCAGAACCGATTTCAAAACTCCCTTCGGGCCGAATCTCTTTGTTGCGGCGAGGAGTTCAAGCCTCGAAATTCATATGAAAGAATCGCTGAAATTCGATTATCAGTGAATTCGCCAGCCGAAAGGGAAGAAGTAAAAACAATACTTTTCCTAACTGGTGAGAATCCCAAAAATTGGTTTTAAATTAAAGCCGCCGGCCCTGTCAGGCCTGTTGTGCAGTGACAAGGTATATTTATTTGTATACTTCTTTCCGGTTCCGTATCCTTAAAATAAGTGCGGTATCTCCCATAATCGAAAAAACCACCCTGAAATCACCCACTCTAAATTTTCTTAAACCTGAAAATTTTCCGGTTAATGCAGGTAAAGATTCAACTTTTTGAGGGAGTTCGTCCTCAATTTTCTTTAGGATTCTCTTGACCTGTTCCCTGTCTATTTTTTTGAGATCACGAGAGACGGATTTCTTGAATGCTATTTTATAATTCAAGTTCTTTCCTCATGTCTTCAATAGTGATTACAGGATCGGTTGTATCATGTAAACGATCATAAGCTACCTGCAAATCAGCAATTTCTGACAGATAGGTCTCCAAAGCTTTTTGAACATGAAATGACTTGGTCCGTTCTGTTTCTTTTGCAATTTCGGAAAGTTTTAGAGCGAGTTCATCTGTGACTCTTATTGATAATGCTTTGCTCATACATCACCTCCAGTGTATTTAATTGTAATACATTGTAAACATTAATATAAGAATTTGCAAGTTCTTTTTCAGTGACAAGGAACGGAACGTTTTTATATCAAACACGATAATATGTGTCCTGTTGATTTTTGCTTTTTGTATCTCTATAATAACCATTAAGAATTCTGTTTCAAATCCAGATCAATCATTTTTTCAAAATCTATGACTGAAATGACGGAAAAAAAAATAATGATCGTTGCGGCGATAGTCCTTATGATCGTTGCAGCAATGCTTCGGTATCCAGATATTGGAGAGCAGAATTATTGGCTGGATGAAATTGTCAGCATAAATCTCGCTTCCAGGCCTGTTAGTGAGATTTTAACCGTAGAAGATGGTTTCCCCCCCTTATATGCTCTCCTGATAAAGGCTTTGGGCCCTCAGGCAGCAGCCAATTTTTCCGTACGTAAACTTTCAGCAGTATTTGGTGTTTTGTCTGTCGGAATTATCCTTTTGCTTGGCGCCAAAGTGTATGATCTGAGAACAGGAGTTTTTGCGGCATTATTACTGGCACTGTCGCCATTGCATGTATGGTACTCCCGGGAAGGCCGTATGTATGCATTGATGGTTTTCTTGAGTATTTTATCATCTTTACTTATTCAAGATATAACCAAAAAGGAAAAATGGGGAGCGCGTGTTGCTTTTTTTGTCATTGCTCTCGGAGGCATCCTGATTCATTATGTATATGCCGGAATGATTGCCGCACAGTTTTTT
>JAQYVL010000289.1 GCA_030145525.1 Desulfobacterales bacterium | reverse complement strand
CAATACCTTCCAATCTTGCAAAGGAAATATCCGCCCAGCTCATAAAAGACGGAAAGGTGACCAGAAGCTGGATTGGACTTAACGTGCAGCCGCTTTTAAAACATTCCAAAATAAAATATGGCGGACTCATCAATGGCGTATCGGAAGGATCTCCATCAGATCTTGCGGGATTTAAATCCGGAGACGTTCTATTACATATCGGAAATTACCCGGTAAATCTTCACTATTTTGAAGAGATGCCCCTTTTCCGACAAATGACCGCGACCCTTCCCATAAATACACCAATAAATGCGGAGATCCTCCGAAACGGCAAAAACTTGACCTTAACCGTTATCCCTGAAGAAAAAGAACCAGCTCAGGAAAAGACAATTGAATCAAAAGAATGGGGAATTACGATGCGTGATATCTCCAGAACAGCTAAAGAACGACTAAAATTACAAAGTCAAAATGGTGTACTCATTACATCCGTAAGACTCGGAGGACCAAGCGGTGAAGCGAAACCGACAATCAACCGCAAAGACGTTCTGGTCAAGATAAACAACAAGCAGGTGAAAAATGTCAAAGATTTCCTGTCCATTACAAAATCCCTGACAGAGGGTAAAGAAGAACCGGTCCCGACTTTAATAGAATTGAACCGTAATGCTCAAATGTATATCAGCGTCGTTAATGTGGGAATAAAAAAAATCAGAGATCAGGGACTTGAAGTTAAAAAGGCATGGCTTCCCGTTTATACCCAGGTGATTACAAGAGAAATCGCCCGGATTATGAATATGCCGGATATTACCGGCGTGCGTGTCACCAAACTCATTGATAAGGATTATGCTGAAAAAACAGGTATTTTAGCAGGAGACCTTATAGTAGGACTTGATGGTGAAAAAATTCCGGCAGCGTTTCCGGGAGATGCTGAAATTTTTTCCAGCATGATCCGTCAATACCGCATAGGCTCAAAAGTGAATCTCAATATACTGAGGGATAAAAAAGAAATTACGCTTTCCGCCGCATTACCGCGCTCTCCCGGATTAGCCCGTGAAATGAAAAAATATCGAGATGAAGATTATGAATTCACGGTAAGAGATCTTTCCTTTATGACAAAAATTGAAAACCGGTGGGAACCTGACCAGACCGGTGTAATTGTGGATGAAGTAAAACGCGGCAGCTGGGCGGCATTAGGAGAGCTTGCAGTTGGTGATCTGATTCTTGAAATAGACAACAAGCCTGTTACGGATGTTGAGCAGTTCAGGGAAACCATAACTCAGCTGAAAAATGAAAAACCAAAGGCAATTGTACTGCATATCCTTCGAGGAATAGATCATGAGTATCTGGAACTTGAATCAGAATAAATCTTATTGTTCCACCTCCTTTATCTCTTTTACCTTGTCTTCTTCAATTCCAACGATCCCTCCGTATTTTTTATAGTAGACGATATCGTTGGCCGTATAGTAAGCTGTGGTTAAAATTGTCTGCCCGGTTTTTAGATGAATGGCATATTTCGGCTTTTCAATTTCATCCGTTTTTTTCGTATCCCCTTCTTTCGGTACAAGAGAATTCACGCTGTCAGTTATTGAATATCGATAGCATGGGCCTGACCATTTTTCGATAGGAATTTTGCCGATAACAATTCCATTGTTTATCCATATCCAGATATTCCCGTAATTTAAAAAATCAGGCTTTTCACAAATCGCAGTAGCCCTTGGCTGGCCGGCAATAGAGACCACTTCGTCGATCGTCATGCCGGTAGCAATTTTTTCGGAAACCAGTTTCGTTTTGGATGCGATCAGATACTTTACCTCTTCAACTCTGTCAATTTCAGAAGAAATAACCTGTCTTTTCTTTCCAGGCGGGATCACAGCATCCTTATCGGCGGCTTCAAGCTGCTTCTGCAGGGCGATAGATTCTTCAGTAATAATTTGTTCAGCGGCATGTCGAGATGAAACTGCAAAAAACAAAAAAAACAGTGAAGCGATTATAATCTTATACATGAGTATTCCTATTTTTTTCGGAATTTTAAAATTTTGATAATATTACAAGTGCTTTCATATCCCAAATGCCCGCTGAAGTCAAAGCAACATCTTATTGCATGAACAGACAAGGCATGCTAATATCTTGATCAAAAATATTATCTGTTTTTTCATCGTTCCTGCAAATATCAAATCTTGATAACCTTTAGCAAAAGTCTGGTATCGTGAAAAAATCATCTATTGTTATTATTTCCGTTTGTCTGCAAATTTTCACATTTGCTCATGCCTTTTCAAATGAACCGGGCCGTACTGCAAGCTCCGCAAAAAGACCAGGCTGCATTCCCGGCGAACTTATTGTAAAATACAAACCCGGTGTTAACAGAAAAACAGCAAGCGATCTATCAAACAGGATTGGGATTTCAACCGTTAAAAAAATAAAATTCATCGACGCGGATCATATAAGGCTCCCGTCCCATCTTACAGTGGATGAAGCCCTTACAATATATCGAAACAACCCGGATGTGGAGTGGGTCGAGCCAAACTACATCAGAAGAGCGATGGCGGTTGCCCCCCCCGCCGATACATTTTTTGACAATTTATGGGGGCTTTACAACTCCGGACAGAAAATCAATGGCACATACGGAAAAAGCGGAGCGGATATCGATATACTGGAAGCATGGGAAAAGACAACAGACTGCTCAAACACAATCATTGCCATTATCGATTCAGGCATTGACCTGAACCACCCGGATCTTAAAAACAATCTCTGGACCAATCCCGGTGAAATTGCTGATAACGGCATTGATGATGACGAAAACGGATATGTAGATGACATCCACGGATGGAATTTTGTGGACAACAATAACGATGTATCAGATTCAAATGAACACGGTACCCATACAGCCGGTGTTATCGCAGCTCAGGGCAACAATTCAATTGGAATTACAGGAGTTTGCTGGTCAGCTAAAATCATGCCTCTGAAATTTCTGAATACTCACGGGACAGGAAGCAGCGTAGATGAAATAACGGCAATAGAATATGCCGTCGCAAACGGTGCGAAAATCATCAATGCCAGTTTTGGAGAAGATGGTTACCTGACCGGGGAATACAACGCCATCCAGGCAGCCGGGAATGCCGGCCTTCTCTTTATTTCCGCCGCAGGAAACGGCGGTATCGATAATGATGCGGAACCCCTTGATGAAAAGACCTATCCAGGCAGCTATGATCTGGATAATATCATTTCCGTCGCAGCATCCGACCAGAACGAAAGACTTCCCGGCTGGTCCAATTACGGGGCAACAACCGTAGATGTGGCTGCACCCGGAACAAATATATACGGCCCCTTTACAAACCGGCAGACAATCTGGTCTGAAGTCTTTGACAGCGGCACAGACGGGTGGGACCTGACCGGGACATGGGGGCGAACCTATTTCAGCCCCTATGTTTTATCAACCAGCCCTTCAGGTGATTATGATCCCGACCTGAATATTACCGCCAGATCTCCTTCCATTGATCTGACAGGGCAACGAATGGCTCTAATGATTTTTTCTCTTCGGGGCAGCTCTGAAAAAAATTATGACAAGCTGTATCTTGAAACGTCAACAAGCTCAAACGGCCCATGGACCAACCAGACTGTCGAGATCCTTTCTTCTTCAGGCAAAAATACCCACTTTGAAAATGGTATCAGCGGCACTTACAGTACCTGGAGTGAAGCGCGTGTTCTTCTCACTCTCCTGGACGGTTCTTCAGAAACCTATATACGGTTTCGCTTTGAAACCGATTCATACAATGCAAATAACGAAACTTACAATGGCTGGAGTGTCGATGACATAGAAATTAAGGCTCTTGATGACAGCTATCCCTCACCGGAAGAAAATCATTACACGTTTCTCAACGGAACATCATTTGCAACTCCTTTTGTTTCAGGCGTCGCCGGACTGATATGGAGTAAAACCCCAAGTCTGTCATTTGCTCAGGTAAAGGATTCCATTATAAACGGAGTTGAAAAGCTGCCGGCATTTGAAGATAAGGTGCTTTCCGGTGGGAGGATCAATGCGAATAACAGCCTGAACATCAGCCTGAATCTTAAAGTTCCATCTGCACCCGGGAGCAATTCAAATGGAAATGACGATATCAACGGCAGCTCCTGTTTTATCAGGGCAGCCATGACACATTGGTAAAGCGGGCAGGCCCCTTATCCGGAAAACCTACGTAAGGCTACAAATTATATGGTGTCAAGCTTTCATATCCGTCATCCGTAACCAGAATCGTCTGTTCAAACTGCGCTGTCAGACACCCGTCTGCGGTTATCGCGGTCCATTTGTCATCCAGTATTCGCAGCCTGTAGTCACCAAGATATATCATCGGTTCAATGGTAAAAACCATTCCCGGAACAAGTTCGATCCCTTCCCCTTTTCGCCCAAAATGTGGAACCTGGGGAGGTTCATGGAATTCAAAGCCCACACCATGCCCTACGAACTCTCTCACGACGGAGCACCCCTGGTCTTCCGCGTATTTTTGTATCGCCCACCCGATATCCCCGATCCGATTGCCTGGTTTTACAATGGCAATTGCTTCCTCAAGGCTTTTCCGCGCAACACGTACAATTTTTTTTGCATCCTCCCCGGGTGTCCCGACAAAGAATGTCCTGTTGGCATCTGCATAATATCCTTCTAAAATGGATGTCACATCAACATTGATAATGTCTCCGTCATGTAAAACCCTTTTGCCTGGAATCCCATGACAGATAACATCATTAACTGAAGTGCACACACTTTTGGGGAATCCCTTGTAGTTCAGAGGAGCCGGTATTGCATTGTTCTTAATCGTATAGTCATGCACGATCGAGTTAATCTCATCTGTTGTCAATCCGGGCCGGATTTCAGACTCGACCAGATCAAGGGTATCGACTACGAGGCGCCCTGCCCGTCTTAAATACTGAATATCGGTTTCTTTTTTTAATCTTATTTTATACTGGTTGTAATAGAGTGTCTTCATTGGTTCCGATTTTAGTTTTTTTATAACCATACAACATTTCTTATATTTTTTCCCGCTCCCGCAGGGACATGGATCATTGCGTCCGGTTTTTCCTTGTTTGTGTTTCACTTCTGTCTGTTCCCTCGCCAGGTCGTAAACCATCTTGAAGACATTTTCACTCAGTTTCCGTCAAATGATCCGATCTTGCTGTAAAAAAAAAGCACCTCCAGGAGGTGACTTCAATAGTAATAACAGATTTATACTGCGTCAAGTTAATCGACTGTAAAATTTTGACGAACTGGGTTGATACAGTCTCTATGCATGCACCTCGTAAATCTGTTGAAATAATTCATGCGATTTAAACTCAGGAACAAAAAATTTGCAAGGAATTATTCGCATTGGCGATCTTCAATCCAATAACTGGACAAAAAATAAAGGAGAAGGGGTCAAGTCTTCATTCTTGACAGATTGTATGGGGGCTGATAATAATTTTCATCATTGGCAATAACACAACTGATGGAGAGATCAAATGGCTAGATCTTTGCGAATCACTTATCCTGGAGCATTTTATCATATCACATCCAGGGGCAATGAACGGAAAGCGACATTTAAGAACAAAAGAGATCGGGAAAAGTTCCTTGCATATCTTGAATCTGCAGTATTCCGGTACGATGCGGTCATTCATGCTTACTGTCTGATGGATAACCACTATCATCTTCTTTTAGAAACCCCTTCCGGTAATCTTTCACAGATCATGCGACATATCAATGGTGCCTATACGACCTATTTTAATACGAAACGTAAAAGGGCGGGACATCTTTTTCAGGGACGGTATAAGTCGATTCTTGTGGACATCAATGCGTATGCTAAGGAGCTGTCAAGGTATATTCATTTGAATCCTGTGAGGGCAAAGAGGGTTGATACGCCGGAGACTTATGAGTGGTCAAGCTACGCCTGTTTCGTCGGTAAAAAGAAAGTCCCGGAATGGCTGCAGAGAGATTTTATACTTGGGTATTTTGGGAAAAAGATTTCCATAGCGGAGAAAGAATATAAAAAATTTGTTGAGATGTTATTGGAAGAAAAATATGAAAGTCCGTTAACAGAGGTTGTTAGTTCAACATTACTTGGCGCACCTGATTTTATTAAAATGGTTCAAGACCGGTATTTATCCGGCATGAAATCTGATGAAAATGTACCCGCCTTAAAAGAACTGACGAAAAAAGCAACTGTTGATCAGATTTTTACTGAAGTTGATATTGCCTTTAAAGATGAACCCGCAATGGCAAGAAATGTCAAAATGTATCTTAGCCAGAAATATTCAGGCAGGGGACTGAAAGAGATTTCCTTATTTTTTGGGATTGGCGCATCTGGCGTTTCACAGTCCAGCAGGCGTATTTCAGAAAGAATGAAGAAAGATCGTAAACTGAGGAAAAGGATTCAGAAGATAGAGACAAAATTGAATCTGTCAAGAATGAAGACTTGACCCCGATGTTTTTCCGATGTTTTTTAGGGAATTAATCGTTCGTAACAGTTTTCGATCCTTTTTGTTTTTTTCGTATTTTTCTTCTCTCCTTGCGAGCCGCAAGCCTTTCTTTCTGTTTTGCAATTTTTTGTTTAATGTCATCCTGGTATCTTTTCACCGCGATATAAGAAAGGTAATACCCCATAACAGCGACAGGAAGACCGACTATGATCCCTCCAAGAGTTAAAGTCCAAAAGAGTTCACGTGCTTTCAGGATAATTTGATACAGATATGAAAAATCAAATATACCAACCGGGCGGAAAGATTCAGTGATACCGGTAATAAGCGAACCGACATAAAAGGTCAAACCATATAAGAATGGTGCTGAAACCGGATTTGATATCCACACACCAACCGCTGCGGATATCTTGTTCCATTTAAAAAACGAGGCAAAAAAAACAGCTATAATTGTCTGAATGCCCATACATGGCGCCATTCCCACAAACAACCCCAATGCAAATCCAAGAGCGATTTCATGAGGATTGCCTCTAATCTTAAGAAACCTCTCATAGGCCTTCTGCGTGGATAAAAACAGGCGTTTCCTGCTTTTGCCATTATTGTTTTCAGGGTTGTTTCCCATCTGTAATGTCTCAATCTGTTAAAGGGCGGTTTTCTGCTTGCCATAGCCAAATGCCCGGCATCCGATTTTCATTGCACGTACACTATATTCAAAAACGTGTCAACGATATTGAATCCGGAAAAAGCTGCGGTATGCTCAAACTTATTATTGCTGTTGACCGGACAACACGATACGGCATATATTGCCAGAAGGGGCGAATTCAAACAGTTCATTTTTTCCATCCTGGAGAATCAGAAAATGAATGACAATTTTGAAGATATAACAGATGACGGCGAAGAGGAAAATTTTGCCGAACTTTTTGAATCTTATAATAAAGGCATGAATGAAGAGATACAGGTTGGCGACAAAATCCAGGGAGAAATTATCGAAATCGGAATGGATTCCGTTTTCATCAATACAGGCACCAAAATTGACGGCGTTGTTGAAAAGAATGAGCTTGTCGATGAAAATGGCGATTGCAACCTTGCAAAGGGAGATATTCTTGATCTGTATGTTGTTTCGTCAAATGAAAGTGAAATACGGCTTTCAAAAGCTCTCTCAGGCGCATCCGGCCATCATATGCTGTATGACGCATTTGAAAATAAAATTCCAGTGGAAGGAAAGGTATCTGCAACCTGCAAAGGCGGTTTTCATGTTGAAATTATGAAAAAACAGGCTTTCTGCCCCTTAAGCCAGATGGATCTCAAATATATAAAAGATCCTGAACAATATGTCGGAAGCACCTTTCAATTTATAATCAAACGTATAGAGGGAAAAGGCAAAAATATTATTGTCTCAAGGCGGGATTTCATTGAACTGGATCAAAAGGATGCACGCAATCAGTTTCTGAAAGATCTTGCAGTTGGGAAAATTTTGAATGGGTGCGTAACGAAACTGATGGATTTCGGAGCATTTATCGAACTTTTTCCTGGAATTGAAGGTATGGCTCACATCTCGGAACTATCCTGGTCGCGGACAAACAAACCGGATGAGGTGCTGAAAGAAGATGAGAATGTGAAGGTAAAAGTCATTGGTATCGAACATTCGGACTCCGGCAAAAACCCAAAAATTGCCCTGTCTGTCAAACAGGTAGAGGGAGATCCGTGGGAATCGGTTTTCGAAAAAATCAAGGAAGGAGACATAATCAAGGGCAAAGTAACTCGCTGCATGGATTTCGGTGCATTTGTTGAAATCGCTCCCGGAGCAGAAGGATTGGTGCACATAAGCGAAATGAGCTATACCAAAAGGGTGCTTAAATCCGAAAATGTTGTGAATCCGGGTGATTTGATTTCGGTTATGATTAAGGAAATCGATCCGGAAAAAAAGAGAATCTCGCTGAGCATCAAGGACGCTGAGGGTGATCCCTGGGTAGAAGCAAGTGAAAAGTATATGCCGGGGAAAACCTTTATCGGAATTGTTGAAAAAAAGGAAAAATTCGGTCTGTTCGTATCGTTGGAGCCCGGTGTTACAGGGCTTTTGCATCAATCCAAAATCAGCAAGTCATTTGATGCAGCAAAAATTGAAAAGCTGAAACCCGGAAATAAAATTTCAGTCACTATCGAAGATATCAACCCAAGGGACCGTAGAATAGCTCTCATCCCTTCAGATTCTTCAGATCATGAAGACTGGAAAGGATATACCGAAGAATCGAAAAGCCCTGCAGGATCCTTTGGAGAAAAACTTCAAAAAGCATTAAACGCAAAAAATAATAAAAAATGAGGTGATTTCCTGCTCAATAACAATTACAGTCTCGTAAAAAATCAAAATCCCGGTGGCAAAGAAAAAAGTTCAATGTAGTTTTCCATTTTCGATTCCTTTCAATTCGGGTTCATGATCAAAAAAATCTGCAACAATTTGTTTGTACTTTCTGATGGACCGAACCTTTTTAATTTTTTTAAAAATGAATCTCGAATTTTCAAAAGCATTGGATAAATAATTCCAGATCCCCTTCATTCTATCTATCACATGAGCCGGGCCGTTCATTGCATCCGTGTATCGCTTAAAAAGGGCTTCATGAAAACCTTGTATCTTATTCACTTTATCGGAAATAGCATCATTCTCATTTTTAATCATGCCGGGCAGGAAAGGATTGATCAGGGCTCCCCGTCCAATCATCCACGATTCTATCGTTTGAAATCGCCTGGACAAACTGAAAAAATCATCGGGGCTTTTGATATCACCGTTATACACAAGAGGATTTACTGACAGCTCAAGACATTTTTCAAATGTATCCGGATCTGTCTTTCCTTCATACATCTGAATACCCGTTCTTGGATGAATGATCACCTCTTCAAGCGGGTATCTGTTAAATACCGGCATGAATCGAAATATTTCGCCTGCTTCTGTTCTTCCAAGACGGCATTTAATGGATAGCTTGCCAGGGATCTTCGGCATTACTTTAGAAAGAAATTCATCGATCAGATCCGGATAGGGAAGCATGCCGGAACCTCGCTTTTTTTTTGC
>JAQYVL010000288.1 GCA_030145525.1 Desulfobacterales bacterium | reverse complement strand
CAGGCGGGATTTTTTTACGAAATATCGAATTGATAAATTCACTTCCCGGTTGCATATCTCTCCAAGCGGGGATTACTGCAGGGGAGTATTTTACACCCATTCCCGCGAGTTCTTCTCCTCCCCATGGTGTTGAAATAGAGACGAAGTTGGTTATGGAAGGGAACAAATGGCCATAGTTTACCATAAAAGAGCGTACAACAAGTCCTCCCATGCTGTGGGCGGTAATGTACATCTCTTTGAATTTATATTTTGTCTGCAGATTTTGTAGTTTCCAGAATAACAGATAGGACATGGAATCGAGGGATGAGCCTGAAGGATAATAGAAGAACCACGGTTGATACTTGTTTCGGTCAATACTCTCAAAAAATGTCCGCCAATCTTGGGGAGACCCCGCAGCTCCGTGAACAAAAAGGATCGGGATTTTTTTCGGATCGTATGCTTCAAGGAAATAAACATTGCCGCCAATCTCCCTGAAGAACTCCAAGCCGGTCCAAAACCCTTTTTTTCCATATTCATCCGAGAACACAAATTCATCCATATTTGCTATAGCACCAGGGCAAGTGCTGTGGAAACCTTCGTATTCTTTCGGGGGCATTTTAGACCCAATCGGGAAATCGATTTTATTGCTGTTTTGTTCAGTAATTACAATGTCCAGATTCCCGGCCACACCTCCCGCAGGTATAGATACCTGTTCAGCACTTAAAATCTGCCCTGCCGGTTCTCCTTTGTCATAAATCAAATTTTTGTTCTTATCTCCAAAAGCAACAATATTGTGAGTTCCTTTGGGGACCATTAATTCATAAGGCCCAGGTTCATGCAGTGTCGTGTAATGAACAATTGTTCTCTCGCTATCCTTTTTAGAATAGGCGGAGACAACGACCGGCATGTCATGGTAAGAAAAGGAGCTTGACACAATGCCAGCAAACACTGTGGACTTTTGTAGAGTTTTCACTTCCTCTCTAACTTGTAAGAGAGTACAGCCCACTAACAAGAAAGAGAGCATTAATAAAAATGTTAAGCCGCAAAATAAAATTAGGGGGGTAAATGTCTTATTCATTCCAGTGACTCGCATTATAGATATCCCATAAGCGGCTTCAAAGCATTTGGGGTCGGACCAAGACAACCCAAGACAACCATCTATATAAAGCATTTGGCATTTGGGGTCGGACCAAGGCAACCCAAGACAACCATCTATAATAACTACAAAAGAATTCTAAAACAGCCCCAAAAATCGTCTTAAACGGCTCTTTTTAACCCCGAAAAGGACCTTTTAAACAAATATGAACGGAGCCTTATTTGCCTTTCGCTGTTGTCAATCAGGTGTCGTTATCCAATATGCGATAATAGCGCAAAAATCAAGAATAAATTCAAAAACTTCAAGTTGCTAACACGCTCCGGCCGGCAAATCGCATTTCGCGAAGACTCCTGATACCGGAAGCGGCTCCAAATAAATAACCATTATTCAACAGGAAGGTAAATGCTGAAAAGTTTAGTAGAAAACACCTATGCAAATTGCGCATATCGCTTATGGCAGATCCAATTTATTAATATCTACAGCGAATTAGAGGCAAGAGAATAAAGGCTCTCCTATGATTTGATATTCCGATCCCGGTAAATCAGCCTATGCAAAGATATGAGTTTCCAGCTGACCTTGAAAATTTCATTAAAATCGTTTGAACAGGTTTTTTAGATTTGACATACCACAATGTGTTATTATTCTATGTTAAACGTTCAGGCTGTTGTTTTTTGAAACCAACAGCAACTTGAGTCAACTTCAATTTAACAATAGGGGGTGTGATCATGGAAAGATACTTTATTGATTGCCGCGACTACCCCGGTGATGTGAAGTGCAGTGTAGCTCTTTCAGCTGATACAAAGGAGGAACTATTAAAAGCAGTCATTCAGCATGGAACAAAAGTTCATGGGTACCAGGACACTCCTGAATTTAGAGAACAGATTGTGAAGGAATTTAAAGAGGGAACGCCTCCTGCTTAGCGATAGAGCTTTTGATCTGCTGCAATGGTTCCTGCACAGAACCAGGAATTAGCCGCATAACAATCGTACCAAATATGAAACAGTTAAGGCCAATCCGGGAAAATCAGTGGATTGGCCTTTTTCAATAAAAAAAACCGATTCATTATGCTTTTGGTTTAACAGCATGGATGGTTTTAACCACATCAAGATAAATATTGAAAATCTGTTTTATCACAAACCCGGCCAGAGTTACATTCAAAATCGTATTCCGGTTCAGTGACGGGCCTATTTTTTCAGCCACCGGATTCATCATTGTGAGCATTTGCCGGAAAGGGAAATGATTACTGATGGTGTGCTCAAACATCCAGAGTTCA
The DNA here is from genome assembly GCA_030145525.1 of Desulfobacterales bacterium. GTDB lineage: Bacteria > Desulfobacterota > Desulfobacteria > Desulfobacterales > SURF-7 > JAQYVL01. The sequence goes on along the minus strand of JAQYVL010000288.1, from coordinate 5,097 downwards.
CCTCCGGGTTTCAATACGCGTTTCAGTTCTTTCAATCCGACTACCGGCTCGGGTACGGAACAGAACGTGCACGATGTAAATATCTGATCAAAAAAATCATCCTCAAATAAAAGCTTTTGAGCATCCATCTCTTTCAGCTCTAACTTCCCGCTGTAATTGGAAGCTGCTTTGCCGGCCTTTTTCAGCATTTCGGTGCTGATATCAATCCCCACGATATCCCTTCCTTCCGGAAAATGCCGTATCTCACTCCCTATGCCCACGGCGAGAAATAAAATTTTACCCTCTCCCATTTTGGAAAAGAAATCTCTTTTCCACGGTTTCCAGCGTTTTTCCGCGCCGGATGTGTGCAATTTGTAAAACATAGAAAATCGATCCCACTTCTTTTTGACAGCACTTTCCATCATGTCACCCCTCCCTTCAGTTTCCTGTTTTGACGCTGAACATACAGGATGACCAGAACTCCAATTCCGCTGCCAAGTAAAAACGCCACTCCGCCGGGTAATACAAATTCAGCAGCCAGCATTCCGTTTAACATTCCGCTTAACATTCCGGCAGCCATGGCTGGAAGCATGATTTCAAAAGCACCGAAAAGCGGCATGCCGATCAGCATAACCGGGATTTGAGCAGCCATTCCAACGAGCATGCCGACCAGCATGGCAAGCATCATGCTCCAGCCGGGCGAGATAAACATGAACGTATAATAGCCTGTAATTCCACCGACTAAGGTGGGTATTAAAAAATCTGCGATTTTAAAAACCATCGGTATTCTCCCTTAAAAAATTTGTTGCCATCACTCTTTACATCATATGATCCTGCATCATCATTTCGCTACCCTGCACAAGATCAACCGGTGTAAGAACCGGCTGGGCCTCTGCCTGCCACAACATAACGTCTCCCATAGCAAAGGTGACTGTTTCTCCATCCATGTAAGTGAACGTTCCATTTTCGTCGGTCATTCCGGACTGCGTTGTTGTCCTGTATTCTATCCCCTGCACCGCGCTGTCCAGGAACACTCCTTCCTGCAATCCATTCACCATCCTGCTGTCTGGCTGATGATTATCGCTACAGCCAACACCTATAAGACCGGTGAGAATCAAACCTAACATAATTGTTACCCGCTTACCACCCAGATGCTTTGAAGCTTGATTTTTCTTTTTCATTGCCCGTTCAATCTCCTTTCTAAAAATAAAAAAATTTATATCGTTTTCATTGAAACTTTTGACTTTTTCAAAAAGCATTGCCTCTGATAACTGCAATATTCATTATAGCAACTCTTATGCCAGAATATATCTGCGAAAGAATCTGCCGAGATCGGATGAATTAAAAACAGACCGCGCCAAGACTTGATCAGCTGAAACCATCTGTTTGTCATAAAGACAATTTGACCGATTGCCGAAAACGCGTATATCGTATATAGTGATGTAAAACAAAAGGCGCGTATAAACATTAAATTTGCACGCGGAGCCTGTTCGTCTCAAAACGAATAAAAACATAAACCGGGTATGAAATATGCAGACAAACTTCATCTTGTTCTGCATATTGGATATAGCGCTACAAAAATAAAGATGATATCATTTCAATAAAATATGAAATATAATTTAACATGGTCTGCCCATGATGGTAATAAAACCAGGATGAAAAAAATAATTTTCATATCACTAATACTCGTGGTCATCATTATCGGATTACTTCATTTTTTCACACCGGGGAATCTGCACTTCTATCATGACACCTATCGCCGTTTAAGTTATTTCCCCATAGCAATCGGCGCACTTTTTTTCGGTATAAGAGGGGGGCTTATGATTGCCGCCCTGACCTCTGTCGCCTTTATACCCCATCTGATTCTATACATCGGTTATGGAACAAAAATCTATTTGAGTGAATTAACTGAGGTATTGCTGTATCTGGCAGCTGGGGCCGTTATCGGAGGGATCGCCGGCAGAGAGTCAAAACTCAGAGAAAAATACAAATCCATCTCTGAAAAGTTATCAAAGTCTTATGAACGGCTTCATAAAGAAACCGGGCTCCTTATTCAAGCCGAGGAACAACTAGGTGTGAGTCAAAAGTTATCAGCGCTGGGAGAACTGGCTGCTTCTCTGGCTCATGAAATTAAAAATCCGTTAAGTTCGATCAAGGGAACAGCTGAAATTCTTTTGGATGAATTTCCTGATAAACATCCAAAAAGGGAATTTGTTGAAATTCTCCTGGCAGAGGTGTCCCGGCTGAATACATCTGTGGAGCATGTCCTGCAATTTTCCCGGAAACAAACCAAAAAGGAAGATTCGGAGACTGAACCATTATCCGATGTTATCATCCGTGTATCAAGACTCCTTAAAGCCCATGGAAAAGGCAAACTTATCGATTTCAAATTGTCTGATACAACGGCTGCAGATAATTTTTATGTCCACGGGGACAAGGTTTCACAGGTTTTGCTCAATATAATTCTGAATGCGATCGATGCTGTTTCCGGTGAGGGAAAAATTCATGTTGAGATTAAAAAGAGTGACAGCGGCCTCCAGGTTTCAATATCTGACAATGGTCCGGGAATCTCGATTGCTGATCGAGAACGGATATTCGAACCGTTTGTTTCTAATAAAGAGGACGGAACCGGACTCGGCCTTTCTATCAGTCGAAAAATTATAGCCAGCTATGGCGGTGATATCACCGTTTCGGAATCAAAAGATGGGGGGGCCTGCTTTACAATATCCCTTCCTGATTCCGATGCAGACGGGCATAAAATTGAATAACCTGAGCGTTTCAGGAATAAATTATAATCGTGGATTCAAAAAGGTAATTGAAATATGGCAAACCATATACTCCTTGTGGATGATGATGAAAATTTACGGCGGGTTACGGAATATAATCTCACCTCCGGCGGATTTGAAGTTTCTACGGCTGCTTCGGGCAGGGAAGGCCTGAAGGCTTTTAAAGAAAAAACGCCGGATCTGCTTGTAACAGATGTCAAGCTGGGTGACATGAACGGTATTGATTTACTTGAAAAAATAAAAAAAGAATCCCCTGACACGCCTGTTATAGTAATCACTGCTTTCGGCACAATAGAAATGGCTGTAAAAGCAATGCATAAAGGAGCTTTTAATTTTATTACCAAACCTTTTGACAGGGATACGCTCAGATTATCATGCCGGAAGGCTCTGGAATTAAAATCTCTTCGATCACGTAATCGTTTTCTCTCTGATGAAATCAACCGGATAACCGGCACAAAGGGGCTGGAAACTGCTAATCCCGGGATGAAGGAGTTGTTACGAACCGCGAAAATAGCCGCGAATAGTGAAGCAACAATACTTATTACCGGAGAATCCGGGAGCGGAAAGGAAGTTCTCGCGCGTTTTATTCATCAAAACAGCCCTCGGAAAGACGGACCCATGATCGCTGTCAATTGCGCTGCAATTCCGGACACATTAATTGAAAGCGAACTGTTCGGCCATGTCAAAGGTGCTTATACCGGAGCTGTTTCTAATCGAAAAGGGCGTTTTCAGGCTGCCGATACCGGAACCCTTTTTCTGGATGAAATAAGTGAAATTAAAATTGACATGCAGGTGAAGCTTCTTCGTGCAATCCAGGAGCGGGAGGTTGAACCTGTCGGATCTGAGCGATCGAAAAAGATTGATATACGAATTATAGCTGCAACCAATAAAAACGTTCAGGAAGCTGTTAATACAGGAGAATTTCGTGAAGACCTCTATTACCGCTTAAGTGTTATTCCGCTCCATATTCCCCCGCTGCGGGAACGGCATGAAGATATTCCCGCTTTGATTACGCACTTTTTAAAGAAATTTGATGCCCCTTCAGGCTTCCGGGTTAGTGAATCGGCTCTTGCGGAAATGAAAAATTACTCGTGGCCGGGAAACATTCGAGAATTGCAAAACACTATAGAGCGTTGTATTATTATGTGCAGAAACAATATGATAACCGAATCTGATTTAAACCTGAAAACAACGCCCAATTCAAAAGACTCCATTATTGAGGAAATACCGGATGAGGGAATTTCCCTGGAAAATATTGAAAAGGAGTTGATTATTAAAGCATTGAAAAAAACAAACGGAAATCAGTCCAAGGCTGCCCGGCTATTGAAGATTCCCCGCCATGTTCTTCTCTATAGAATTGAAAAATTCAACCTTTGACGGCTTCGTAAAAAGTCCAATTTCTTTGTTACGCTTCATCTTGTATAATTGCTGAACAGTCTAAATAAAATGTATGCCTGTAGAATATTCTACAGTTCATTATAGAATATTCTACAATACCCAACAAATTTATAAAGTGTAATCCCCGAAGCATCCTTAACACCCCTCCGATTAACCACTGTAATTTCAAAAACTTCACCAAGAACCATCACTTTTTTTAACCTGGCATAGTATTTGATAATAAGAGATTTGATATATTATGAAAGCCGAAAAAGAGTTAAGAATAAATCCTTGATTCGCCATGGAGGAATAACAAGTTATGACAGGAAACCGGAAAATTTTAATCTGCAGTGCAATTATACTGTTTACTGTTTTTACATTTTCATCTGCCGAAGCAGAAAATTTGCAGCGGACAATCATGAAAGTAGACAAACTGACCTGCGGCAGTTGTCTAACCAGAATTAACAACAAATTAGGTCAGCTTGAAGGTTTCGTGGGTATAAGGGCCAATCTTAGGCAAAGTCTTGTAGCCGTAGATCACCGCAACCCGCTTGAAAGTAAAAAAATTGCTTACGAAATCTCATCGATCGGCTACCCGGCAAAAATTATTTCCGAATCTGAGGTTGATGAGAAAAAAGCATTATCCGGCAATGATGGGAATCGCCGATCCGGCTGCGGCAGTAAAAGCGGCGGTTGTTGCGGGTCAGGATCATCTGCCTGGAAAGAATTATATAACCGGCTTTCCAGTAAAAATTCCGATAAAAAAGAGGCAACTCAATAAGCAGCAATAAACTTTTAACTGAAGAAGCAGTATTGCCAAATTCGAAATGAAGGAGAAGCGATCATGAAATTGTTTTGGCTGATCATAATATTTTTAATACCGGGATTGTTCGGGCAGGCTGCTTCATCACCTGTCTTTGGAGCCGAGTCTCCCATTTGGGCACCGCCGGCTCTT
>JAQYVL010000287.1 GCA_030145525.1 Desulfobacterales bacterium | reverse complement strand
AGGGGGACAAAAGCTCATTTTCACGTTTGTCCAATCCCTGTTTCAACTCTTCAAGTTGATGGCTCATAAATACCTTCCATCAGATTTCCCCGGATTTAATCTTCTGCTCCATCAGGCTTATATAGTCGATTTCAGCCTTTCTGAAACCTTCCTTACCATATTTCATATTTGCTTCAAGTATATAATATTTATCTTTATAGGCAATGATGTCTATTCCGACATCATCCCATCCGCATTTTTTGGCTACATATAAAGCAAGATCGAGAGCCCCTTTCGGTACCGGCGACAAGCTGATTTCACCACCTTTCGCGATGTTGCTTCTGAATTCTCCTTGCGCATTTATACGCCAATAGGCATGCGCAATATGCTTGCCGATAATAACAACCCGGATATCACGGTCGATTTGTAGAAATTCCTGGATATAGGCAACACCAGTTTTATCGCAGTAATGCATAAGTTCTTCTTTGTTGTTGATAAGAAAAACCCCTCTCCCCATGGCGGAACCTCTTGGAATTTTGGCAATAAATGGAAAGTGAAAGAGATCCATAATCTTTTTTTTCTGAAGTTTTCCATAGTATACGCGGGTTTTTGGATGGGGGACACCAATCAGATTGAAAAGCGCTGTTTGTTTAATTTTATCCTGTACAAATTTATATGTATGATAGCTGGGAAAGATTTTTTTCCCCATGGAGTCAAATATTTCTGCATAAAATGTACCGGGGTAATAGATTTTCGATGCTTCCTTTATTTGCCTTGCTTCCTTTTCACTGTAATCGGAAAAATTGGGTCGTATACCCAAAGTTATAACGCTGGGGCAGTTCCTTAACCGGGAGCCTAAGGCAATTACTTTTTTTGGGTATGTCATAATATTTTAATTATCATCCGGCGGAGGTTCCAGTATAAAAACAGAGGATGAAACCGGAATGTTTTTCAGGTATCTGTCAATCCTTAAGGTAACCGATGCACCGTCACCGTCTGTAAGGATAAGCTTTGAAGGGACTTCCATGCCCTCAATTGTCATGCCGCCGTCAAACACAGCCCGATAGGTCAGTCCACCGGTAAATCCAAACAGTTCGATCTTGTAAATTTTTGTTTTTTTTTCATCAAGATATAGTTTTTCACAAACACCGGTCCATTCGCTTTTTAGAACAAGAATCCATCCGGATCCTGAAGTATCTTCTATTATTTCAAAATCGAAATGCTCATAAACGGGTATCCGTCCGGTCAGGAGTTTCATGATATCGTTCAGTTTTATCGGCATTGCAATGAGGTCTTCAAGGTCTGCATCCGTATCTTGTCTGTGGTAAAAAGTTTTATCGGTATGAGATATAAAAAACTGTTGATCATTGTCGAAGGAAAAGCTGAGTAAAGGATGACCGCCAATTCCCAGGATTTCAAACCTGAGTTGATTCGGATAAGAGCCGATCCAGGCAGCTCTAGCTTTTAAGGATTCTCCATTATTGTTTAAATCGATTTTCCCTAAACCTTTGAAAGTCAGAATTGAGTTGTTTCTTTTCTGGATGGCTGAAATGATTGAAAAGGCTTTGCCCTGAAGGAAAGGCTCCGATTTTTCTTTGCTGCTTTCAAAAAGCTTATTGTGAATACCTGTACAGGAGGAGACAAAAACCAGGAAGAATATCGAGGAAAAAAAAACCTGTTTCATCCTATCACTCATTTTTTGGAGGCAATTCTTTAATTTTTTTTATAAGAGCTTCCATATCCTTTTTTTTCCCCGAAAGGGCGCGCTTGTAGAATTCAAGAGCCTTCTCCTGATTGTTCATTTTCATGTAAACATCCCCCAGATGTTCTAAAATTATAGGATCATCCGGGACAAGGGATATAGCTTTTTCAAGAGTGGCAAGCGCCTCCTGGAACTGACTTTTTTTATAGAACAACCAGCCGAGGCTGTCGGTTATATATCCATCCTTGGGTTCGAGTTCGTTGGCTTTTCGGATCAGCCTTTCAGCTTCTTCCAGATTTAGATCTAATTCCAAATAAGTATAGCCCAGGTAGTTAAGAGCGTGTGCGTCCTGAGGATCAATTCCAACCACTTTTTTCATTTGTTCAATGGATTCGTTCTTTTTGCCCCACTTATCATATACAACACCCAATCTAAAAAGAAGTTTTGAATTCTCAGGTGATTTTTCAATACCCTGTTTAAGGATTTCCTCCGCATTTACATAGTCATCAAGCTCCTCATAACAATATCCGAGATGAAAAAAGAATTCGGGATTTTCCGGTACTCTCTCAATTGCATTTTTTAAATGCTCAACGGCCTTATTTGGTTTGTCCAGGTTCTTATAAATATATGAGATATAGATCGTTGCTGATTCAAAGAATTTTGAATCTTCTTTGACTCTTTTAAAATGATTGAGCGCCATTGTGTAATTTTTTGATCCGTCATATGCGGCGCCCGCAAGATAATTTATGTCTGAACTTTCCGGTATCTTTTTTAGTATCCCTTTCAGAACTATGATGGCTTCATCAAATTTTTTATGATCAATAAAATGAAAGATAATTTTTCCCGCAATATCCCTGTCGTTTAATGACCTGTCAGCGAGTGTGTTGAAAATTGTTTCCGCTTTTTCCTTATAACCTTTCTTGTAATAAAAGATACCCAGCTCCATGTTCGCTCTGGTGTCATCAGGATAATGTTTCAGTATTTCCATATAAAGCTGAATAATTTTTTCTATGTTTGCCTCTGTGGCAGTTTCATGGTCTCTTTCTTTATATATTTTTAGAAGTTCAAAGCGAGGCTCCAAAAGCATGGGTTCAATATCAAGTGTTTTGCGAAACTCTTTTTCCGCATCTTCATAGTTGTTAATCTTCGCATGGGTTTTCCCTAGAAAAAAATAACCGGTATAGGATTCCGGAAAATTTTTTACCATTTTTCCATAGACCTGAAGAGCTTTTTCATATTCCCCTGCTTCAAAATATATCGAGCCAAGAAACAGGTAGATATTTTTCTTTTTCGGCTCCAAAGAGAGCACTTTTTCATAGATGTTTTTGGCCTTGTCTTTTTGTTTCAGATACATCCTGATATTTCCGACAAAAATCAGAGCCTCCAGGTCTTCCGGGTCTTTTCCCAGCATTTCCTCGATAAGAGCGAGGGCTTCTTCGTAAGAATTCTGATTCATGTACAGAAACGCGAGTTCTTTTTTCAGAAAAGACGATTCCGAATCCTTTTTAATCGCCATTTTCATATAGAAAATAGCATTATCGATATTACCTTTTTGTTTTTGAAATTGTGCTGCAGTGTAATAATAATAATGATTCTCGGATTGAGATGTATCCGACCATTTGCTTTCTGATGCCGGTGAACCGGTTTTTTTAAAGGCGGCACATCCTGTCAGGATCAACAGAGACGAAAACAAGCAAGCACATATTAATTTGATTTTTTTCATAGTATAGTTACCAGCCAGCCTGCATGACAGGCGAGCGATGAGCATACATCTTAAGTATTATAGCTCAGGCATCATTATTCGTGTATGAGTTATAGTCCGGTAGCGTTCGCTTGAAATAAGCCTTCATTTTTTTGATAATATTTCTTTCAACCTGTCTTACTCGTTCCCTTGAAATGTTATACTTGTCGCCAATTTCCTGCAATGTGACCGGGCTATCTGAAAAAATTCTAATATTGAATATTTCAAGCTCCCGTTCGGTTAATCCTTTTTTAAATTCCTTTATCTTTTCATGGAGAATGGTTTCCATTTCTTTTTTGGCTACCTGGTCCTCTATTGAATCTGTATCGGTTTTCAGAAATTCTATTCTTTCCGTTTCAGAGTCGTTTTTCACCGGAGCATCAAGAGAGACATCCCAGCTGTCAAGTCTCTGATCCATGTCAACTATTTCACGTTCAGATACCCCTAGCCGTTCTGAAAGCAGTTTTGGTTTGGGGTCAAATCCCTCTTCAATCAATTTTTGTTTTTCTTTTTTCAACCTGAAAAAGAGCTTTCTCTGGCCCTGGGTAGTGCCGATTTTCACAAGTCGCCAGTTATCCATTATAAATTTAAGGATATAGGCTTTGATCCAGAAGGATGCATAATATGAAAATTTAACATTTTTATATGGGTCAAATTTTTTCACCGCCTGCATCAGCCCTATATTCCCTTCCTGAATAAGATCTAAAAGGTTTTGCATCCAGACACGCTGAAATTCAAGTGCAATTTTTACAACCAGACGAAGATTTGAAGTTACGAGAGTATAAGCTGCTTCAGGATCATCATCTTCCTGAACTCTTTTACCCAACTCAATCTCTTGCTCTCTTTTAAGCAGGTCATATTGGCTGATTTCAGCAAGATAACGCTGAAGGGGATCAAATTTAACCAGGCTTTTCCCATCAGATCCGGACGAGGTTTCAGGCTTTGTGCTTTTTATTTTTGATCCACCCTTAGAGTTTTTTCCCGAGTTAGGTGTCCCGGTTTTTTTTTTATTCATAGCTAATTTCAGATCTGCAAATAAGCAGAATCATATTCTGTTAAATGTTTTTGAGTTTTTCGGTCGGTAACCATATAAAAATTAGGAGCATGAGTAAAAAAATATTCAGTCTTTTGATGAAAAATAAATAGACAACAGGAATCACCTATGTTATAAATACAGGTTATGCGCCTGTAGCTCAGCTGGATAGAGCAACGGACTTCTAATCCGTAGGTCGGGGGTTCGAATCCCTTCAGGCGTGCCATAAATTTTAAGGCCGGGCACCATTCCGGCTCTCTCTGTTTTTTGAGATATCCTGCCGGTTTGAATAAGATTTTACTATAAACATAGCATTTCAAATAAAAGCTCTTTCCATGGAATTTCAATAATAAAGAAATGGTTTCTCCCTGTAATACCATTTCAGATGAATGATTAAACTCTGTAATTTATCATCATTTTGTTTTAAAAGTCAAAGAAAATTAGGATTATAGGTTAAATAAATGATTTTTATGGTAAAGCAGCAAAAATTTTTCATTTTTTGTTTGAGCATATAATATCTGAAAAAATGTCAGAAGAGGTTAACCGGAAATTCGATAAGCGGAAAGAGGTTTTAAAGGCGAGCCGAGAGATATGGTGATGAAAATAAAGAGTGAATGCTACATATGCAGGAAGTTCGGTCCTGATATGATTAAAAGTTGCAGCCATCCTTTTTTAGATCTTCTGGATCAGATCCTGGAACATTGCCCGCAGCTTCGTGAAAAAAAGAAAGACCTCCTTTTAATATTGTCGGAGCTTTATCGCAACGCTCTTGAACATGGAGTCCTGGAGCTCGCTGCCGTCCTGAACAATGACCTGAATACCATAGAAAAATATTTTATTGGAAAAAAAAGGGCCATTGAGAATCTAAGAAGCGGATGGATAAAAATTTGTTTAAATTTCAATCAGTTTTTCAAAAAGGGAAATATAATTATCAGAATCGAGGACAGTGGAGACGGATTCGACTACAGGTCGGAAAATGCATTTGAGCCCGATAGCAGAACTCCGAACGGCCGTGGAATTATACTTGTTAAATCGTTATGCAATAAATTGGAATTTTTTGGAAACGGAAATACTGTCCAGGCTGTTTATTGTTTTGATCTATAAAACAATTAATTCGTATAGGACAGCACTATATGTTGTGTTTTTTCTTTACTTGACATACAAGAAATAATCATTTAATATCCACTATCATTATCAAGAAATTGTCTGTCAGGAGATGGATATTTAAAACGATTGCCTGAAACAGCGAAAGATATTTCAAGCATTTCAGCTTGGTTTTACAGGCCTAAATCGTTCTCAAAAAAGGAATGGAAAATGACATATGTGGAACAAAGATCCTATAAGCGCTATAACTACGTAACGCCGGTCACATATGAATACTTCAGTACGAATACATGTTTTGGCGCTGTGATGCATAACCACTGCATGGGCGGGATGTGTTTTGAGACAAATTATGCAATCCCGAAAGGTGTGGAGGTTTATATCAAGATGACAAATTATACTCCTGAAGCCGCCGCCCCTGAGTCCCGCAAAGGTTACCGTGCCGAAGTCAGATGGTGCCAGGCAAGAAAGGCAGGGGATCCGTCCACTTACAGAATCGGCGTAAATTATTTCGAGCCTGTTTTATTGTAGTCTGGTTCCAAACCTGTTTTATCAAAAAGATTACCAGACATGAAGAAGCCGCGTCTTTGAGGCGCGGCTTCCTGTCTTTTTACGAAGCCATCAATCCGGGTCAAACGGCATTCGAAGAGCATATGTCCCATATTCAAGATCTGCTTTGACAGTCCCTCCTTTTTCAAAAACTTTCATCATTGCTGTGTTTGAAGCGAGTACATCTGCAGTGAAGCCGTGGGTTCCACGATCTTTTGCAAGGCGGATCAGCATTTTATATAGATATGTGGCTATTCCAAGGCCATGGTAGTCTTCATCTACCACAAAAGCGACATCGGCAAATGGCGGTATGTTTTTGTCCTTGATAAATCTGGCTTCAGCAATGATACGACCATGCTTTGGGTCTCCTACAAGACCGACAATGGACATTGTCGTGCGGTAGTCGACATTGACATATGCTTGCATTTTGGAGTGCGGCATTGCTTTGATAGAAGCGAAATAACGATAATATACAGTTTCATCGGAAAAACGATAAAAAAGTCTTCTCATCTCCTCTTCATCAGAGGGTCTGATAGCCCTGAAACGGATTTCAATACCCCCTTTGAAAGTATGTTTTGCTGCTACTTCGGAAGGATAGAGGCTTGCCGACTCAGCCAGAAAAATCTGATCTTCGTATATCATCTTCTGGGCTTTGGCTTGCTCAACAAGTTCCAGTCGATCATCCGGATGTGCGATTTCTATCAGAGCCTGAGCTCTCTCTCTTACTGTTCGGCCTATCAGATTAGCGACGCCGTACTCTGTAACCACCATGTTTACAGATTCCCGGAGGCTGAATTGATTATGATAGTTTTCCACAGATATTTTTATATTCGGTTCATTTTTCAAGTTTCTGCTGGGGAGTGCAAATAAGGTATAGCCGCCTTCTGAAATTTCAGCCCCATTAAAAAAATCCATAGCCGCACCAGGCCCGGCCGTTACATTTCCTTTGCCATAGTGCAGAGCTATCCTGCCGGAAAGATCCACTTTTCTTGCAGGCAGTATACATACAAATTTTTTATTTTTTCCGATCTGTCTTGAATCAAAGACCTTGTCAACACTTTGGAATTCAACAAGGGGGTTGCGATGCAGCCAGGAAAACAGCTCGGGTGTTCCAAAAGCGTAAGAGGTAACGGATTTTCCACGCCATATCACTTTATTCCGGTTTGTAACCGCCCCGCTTTTTACAAGATCCATAAGTGCATCTGTAAAAAACGGGGAATGTATACCCAGGTTGTGTTTATGCGTCAAATGGCGGCTCAAAGCTTCATATAAGGGGCCAATGGAAAAAAGTAGGCAGCTCCCATCCGTTATTACCGAGGCGACATTTTCGGCAACACGGTCAAAAATTTCATCAACCGGCCATCTATCGAAATAAATCGGGGGATATTCCGAACGGACGATCATATCAAAATCGGAAATCGGCAGGAAGGTATCTCCATGTGTCGTTGGGATTTTTGTGTTAACTTCACCTACTACAAAAGAAGCCTGCGCAATGGCCTCATGGGCAACGTCTACTGAGGCGCCAAGGCTGCAGTAGCCTGCTTCATTCGGCGGTGTAATTTGAACAAATGCCACATCAATCGGAATCTGACGAGATGCCAGAAGACGGGGGATGCTGGAAAAACGGCTCGGAATCAGATCAACTCTTCCGGTTGTAATTGCTTCACTTGCCACCCACCCCGAAAAAAAGGTTTTCAGCCGAAACTTCTGGTTGCGCAGTTCTTTTATTGATATCGCATCGCCCAGGCTGACGACCTGGATCAATTCCAGATCCTGCAGGTTGCCCCCTGTGGAGGACATCAGTTTTTTAACCAGTGTCCGCGGCTCAGAAACACCCGTGCCAATGAATATGCTCATCCCCGGCTTAATTTTAGAAAGTACCTTCTCCGGTGGGACGACCAGATCTTCCCATCTGTTTTTTTTTTGATCAATCATTTTTCTTTCAGTTCCGTATCGACATTTTCGGGTTCTTTTTTATTCCCTGTCAACTGACAGGCATCACTCATTCAGGTTGAAACGCCTAATTTGGGAAGGATATATGCCTGCAGAACAAACCAGACAGCTATAATGACGAATAATATAATTATTTCTTTCATATGCACTCCATTTTTATTGCAATCAATATTTTTTCAGAAAATCATATTGCAAATATATACATTCTATTCAGAAATGGAAGTTTAATATGATTTTTTTTTAAGATGACTTCATATTATATCAGCAAAGTGCTTTTCATATATGCTTTTCCTGACGATAACTTCGATCAGGGCAATCGGCCTATTGATTTCGATTCAAATTTCTATTATAAATGACACTGATGAATCGATTCATACGTATCCGCAAACAGTATCTATCAATAAGTAAGGTACGTCAAAAGCATTGGTTGAATATAACCGGATTCAAAGTTCTTCGGGTCTGTAGCAATAAATTTCCATCCCAAACGAACCGTTTCTGCAGGTTCTGCATTAATTTCGGGAAAGAAAACATATCTTGATTGATTCAAAAAAGGAGGTTCGCATATGTCAGAAAATAAAATAAATCCAAAAGATTTTGAGCAGGCATTAAAGATAGGGCGGCCGCCAAATGTGGTTAAACTCTTTCCGAATTCAATGGCGCTGATTGTAAGCGGCCGGTTTATTGACAGAGCAATGCTTGCTAAGGGAAAAGCTGTAACGATTGCCGCTAATGGCAGAAATCTGTTTGTGATAAGAGGAGCCCTGGCAGCGGCTCAGAGAGCCAATGCAGTGATTATTATTGAAATCGCAAGATCCGAAGGCGGTGCAAATGCCTATTGCGCTGTCAATTACTGGAATATCGCGAGACAGGTCGATGCGGTTTGCAACGAACTTGAGATTACAATACCGGTTGCAATACACGCGGATCATTATGGAATTAAAAAAGAAGATGACCTTGAATTCGCAAAAATTGAAATTCCTTCAATGTTTGATGCGGGAATAACCTCGATTGCAATCGATGCTTCACACATGCCGGATGATAAGAATCTCATCGCAAATATCGAATTGAAACCTTATATACCGCAGTGGGCAGGCCTGGAAACGGAAATCGGCGAAATTAAAGGCAAGCTCGGACTTTCGACTGTGGAGGAGGCTGTTTTTCTGATCCAGGGATTGAACGCCCACAGCATTTTCCCGGATTGGATTGCCCTCAATAATGGCACCACACACGGGATAGAAGAAAGCGGACAGGGAATACAGGTTGGATTGACTTCCGAGATCCATAACGCCTTACCCAAATATAATGTTTCCGGAGCGCAGCATGGCACATCAGGAAACAGCTCCGACCGGCTCAGAGAGATTGCCTCCAAAACAAGGACCACAAAGGCAAATGTAGCAACAGCACTTCAAATGATTTCATGGGGACTTGAAGTAAATGACTATGGGAATGCCATGCTTGATGAGGATGGCAATTTTATAAAGGTAAAAGGGCAGGGTGTCACGGAAGAGATGTGGAATATGATGCTTGCCTATGCCCTTGAGAACGATATTAAAGGAGGTAATTTTAAAAAACTGAATCTTCCCTTTGAAAACAAATTACTGGGGCAAGTAAAAGCCGTAAGGGAACGGATGGCAAAACGGGTTGAGGATTTTGTTTTTAACATGCTTGTAAATGTATTAAATGCAGAGGACACCGCCCGGCTTGCGATTGATGCGATAAATGATGCCGGAACTTACGATCCGGGACCCAAGGTTCAGCGGATTGAAGATCCATCTGAATGGACTCCTGAAAAGATTCGAAAGCGTGCCGCCGCCATTGAAAGTAATAAAGGGCCGGAAGGGGATTTTGATGATTAATTTTATTTGCTCAAAGGCCGTGAAATAAAAAAGCCGTTATAATTGATGGCTTCGTAAAAAGTCCAATTTCGGCGTTGCGCTGCATCTCTCGTCACTGCGGAGTAGGCTAACTACACCTCATTCCTCAAGATTTGCGCGCCTTGAACTTGAACTTTTTTCTTTGCCATCAGAATTTTGACTTTTTACGAGACTGTCACAATTATGCGTCAAAAAAAGTTCTGCCATTACTGTGGAAATCGTTTGATTGACAAACATATTGAAGGAAGAATTCGAAGATACTGCAATAAGTGTATGGAACCGATGTATGAGAATCCTGTTCCTGCTACCTGTGTTGTCGTTGCGGACAAACACAATAACATTTGGCTTGTGAAGCGAAGTGTTGAACCGAAAGTGGGTTTCTGGTGCCTTCCCGGTGGATTTATGGAACTGGGTGAAACACCGGAACAGGCTGCGTTAAGAGAATTAAAGGAAGAAACCAATATTACCGGTAAAATCGAGCTGCTGCTTGGAATTTCAGCCAATCCCAGCCCAACCTATAGAACTGTTCTCATGGGGGGTTACCTTGTTCGCAACTTTTCAGGTGATCCTATGGCGGGCGATGATGCATCCGATATTGGCTGTTTCGGTCCGGATGACTTCCCTGAAATTGCTTTTGAAAGTCATAGGCAGTTTATCCGGATATTTTATTCTGCGTATGCAGTGGATTTAAAGTGAAATTGGATTTGTCATAGTATTTTCATGTTTTTGGCTTTTTCCCAAAGCATCTCCAATTCTTTTCTGGAAACATCTTCAAGATGTTTGCCTTTTTTTGCGAGGGTTTTTTCCATATACCTGAATCTTTTTTTGAACTTATTTATAGAATCTCCAAGTGCGGTTTCAGGATGAATACCTGCAAACCGGGCTACATTGACCAGGGTAAAAAGAATATCTCCAAATTCAATAGAAACCTCTTCTTCCTCTCCCTTTGAAAGGGCTGAATTAAATTCCGCCCATTCCTCTTCTGTTTTAGTCATTACTCCTTTGATATCATCCCAGTCAAATCCGGCACCGGCAGCTCGTTCCGAGATTCTGTATGCCTGAATGAGCGCTGGAAGTCCGGCGGGAACGGAATCAAGAATAGAGTGTTCAGAGGATTGTTTGTTTTCCTTGTTTTTAATTTTTTGCCACTGTTTCTTTATATCCTTAACTGTTTTAATTGTTTTATCACCAAAAACGTGCGGATGACGACGAATCATTTTTTCTGTAGTTCGTTCTGCAGAAGATTTGAGGTCAAAATGCCCTAATTCTTTATAAATGCTGGCAATAAAGACAATATGGAACAGAACGTCTCCCAGTTCTCCACATATCTCTTCCGGAGATCCGGACTCCATGGATTCTATCAGCTCATAAACCTCTTCTATCAGATAAATTGACATCGATTTTGGGGTCTGTTTTCTATCCCAGGGGCAACCTTCTGCGCTTCGCAATGATTCTACCAGATGGATCAGACGGTCTATCGAATCAATGGGTTCCTTCTTTGATCCTGATTTAAATTTTTCGGATGAACTGTTTAGTTGAGATTCTTCCAAAATTCTCGCAATCCTTTATTATTAATCGTGAAAGATCGGTTCAGTTTTTTTGCCACAAATCGGGTCATTTTTTCAGCAATAGTTGATATGTAAGGTGAAATAACCGAGTTTTTTACAAAAGAGGAACCTTGAGGCAGGAACGTTGTAAAGGTAAAAAGCAAAACAGCGGCAATTAAAATGCCTTTGACTGCTCCGAATCCTGCACCGGAAATACGATCAAACCATCCAAGAAGTACAATTTTCAGTATAATTCTTATCAATTTTCCCATTAAGCTGATACAAATAAAAATTGCGGTGAAAATGATGAAAAAACTGAAAATATTCAAATAGTCCGTATTTGTTATCCATTTTGAAAGAGGGATAGAGACTGCCTGATAATAAGTATATGCTGCATAGAAACCGCCCAGCACACCGATAATCGATGAAAGTTCACTTACCAGCCCCCTAAAAAGGCCCCGTATCAGACAGAAAGCAAGAAGAATGCAGATAAAAATGTCAAATGGATTCATAGGCTTTTCCTTATAATTACAGGGTTTCTGAATTAACAGAGCAGGAATAGCGAGTCAAGATCATTTTATAGGGTGATTTGCTTCTCATTGCATATCCTCTATTCATTAGACTCCGGCCTGCATGTAGCCGGCGGGCAGGGGTATTTTTTTTTAAAATACGATTTTTTTCAAGAAAGAGTTGGCTTTCAACTCGTTATTTGTTATTTGCATTCCCTCGAAAACCTATGATATGAGGTTAGCATTAAAAATAATTATCAGAAGAGGGCTGCCGGCGAATAGTCCGGCAGATGCCGGGTATCCTGAATAGATTTTGAATCTCCCTATGAAAACAAATG
>JAQYVL010000286.1 GCA_030145525.1 Desulfobacterales bacterium | reverse complement strand
TGTAATAAGAGCAGTGGGTTTCATTTGCAGGTTTGAATCAACATTTGATCCCATGAAGGAAGATTCAATGAAGGAAGATTCAATGCAGGAAGATTTAATGCAGGAAGATTTAATGCAGGAAGATTTAATTCAGGAAAATTTAATTCAGGAAAATTCAATGCAGGAAAATTCAATGCAGGAAAATTCAATGCAGGAAGATTTAATTCAGAAAGATTCAATGCAGGAAGATTTAATTCAGAAAGATTCAATGCAGAAAGATTCAATGCAGGAAGATCAGGCAATATACAACAGCAGAATCATTGATACTTATATTAAGCTGGTAAACAGCAGTTACAGCCATGTCAATGTTGCCGAGCTGTTGGACTATGCTCATATGACTCCACATGAAGTAGCAGATCAGGGGCACTGGTTTACACAGCAGCAGGTAGATCTTTTTTATGAGCATTTAGTAAAATTAAGCGGAAATGCAAATATCGCAAGGGAAGCGGGTTTGTATGCAGCATCCCCCGGTACAGTTGGAAATGTAAGACAATATATTCTTGGAATGATGGGGCCTGCCCTTGTATATGAAAAGATTGGAAAGGCAACCTCCAACTTTACCCGATCTTCGAAATATAGCTCCAGAAAGCTTTCACCCAATAAAATCGAAATAACCGTTACTCCACAGCCGGGAGTTCAGGAAAAGCCGTTTCAGTGTGAAAACAGAATGGGGTTTTGGGAGGCAATTTCAAAAGGATTTGATCTTAAACTGCCTAGAATCGACCACCCTGAGTGTATGTTCACGGGAGATAAGGTTTGCCGTTATATAATTTCCTGGGAAAAAACTTTTTCAACTATATGGCGGCGGGCTTTAAATTTTTTTACGATCCTGACAATTATCACTTTGGCAATCTGTTTTTTTACGTTGCCCACCAGGCAGATTATAAGCTATTTCCCTCATGGATTTCTGGCTGTTCTGGTGATTGTCTGGCTGACAATCATACGTGAGAGGTTTGAAAAAAAAGAGATAAATAAAAGTCTATACAATCTTCACGACTCAACCGGCAAGCTTCTTGAACAGATTGAAATTAATTATAACAATGCGCGATTGATCAATGAAATTGGTCAGGCGATCAGCATGCATACGGAGCTGGAAGATATTTTGTCAAAGGTGATACAGATCGCTGAGAAGCGGATGGACTTTGACAGAGGTCTTATTCTTCTGGCAAACAAAGAGAAAACAAGGTTGGTTTTCCGAGGAGGGTTCGGGTATTCAGAGGATAAGCTGGACTTTATTAAAAATACCAGTTTTCATTTAAACCGTTCTGAATCAAAAGGAATTTTTGTTGTATCCTTTCGCCAGCAGAAACCGTATTTGATTAATGATATAGACGCAATAGGAAGCACACTTTCCCTGAAGAGCCTAAGATTCGCAAAAAAGCTCGGCTCCCGGTCTTTCATCTGCTGCCCGATTGTTTGCGACGGAGAGCCCCTTGGCGTGTTTGCGGTCGATAATTTGAAAACAAAAAGACCTCTTGTTCAGAGCGATATGAATTTTTTAATGGGCATTGCGCCTGTTGTCGGAATCAGTATACGAAATGCGGAACTCCTGAACGCCCGCAGAGAGCAGATGAATTCGGTTTTGGAAGTTATGGCCGCCAGCATTGATGCCCGGGATCCGATGACTGCCGGTCATTCAAAAAAAGTTAAGGAGTATGCACTTGGAATATGCTCGGAACTCGGACTTTCAAATGACTATAGTGAAGTCGTTGGTGTAGCGGCCTCTCTTCATGATTACGGAAAAATCGGGGTGCCCGATTCCCTTCTGAAAAAGGAGGGGAAGCTTACAGATGATGAATTTGAGACTATAAAGAAACATACAAAAAAAACCAAAGAAATTCTCTTGCAGATGAGATTTGAAGGCATGCTGAGGCAGGTACCTGAAATTGCCGGTTCTCATCATGAAAAGATCGATGGCAGTGGTTACCCTGACGGACTTAAGGGAGATGAAATCCCTCTTGGCGCCCAGATAATTGCTGTAGCGGATTTTTTTGAAGCAATTACGGCAAATCGGCACTATCGGGAGCCAATGCCGATTGATAAAGCATTCAAGATGTTGAGGAGTGAGGCGGGCAATCATCTCAGGAAAAGAATTATCGATGCGTTTATACGTTATTATTTTAAAAATGATGCCAATGGCAAGAAATTACAGTTTGTGTCATCCATGTGAGTGGATGGGGAAAACCGGTTCTATGATTCACCGCTCGGTTTTATACCTCTGCAGGATATGATCGGCGTATAAGTAAATCTCCTTGGATCTGAAAAAAAGCTTTTAAACTCCTTAGTAAACTCTTCATAATCTCCTTCATATTCATCAAATTTGTATCCTGAATTTTTGACTGCAATTTCGACTTTTTTGACCCAGTTAAATTCGTCAATTTGATTTAGCTCGCCATATATAAGGTGGTGAGGGGCCAGGTTTACTTCTATTTCTCTATAGTCAAGATCATAAAGAAATGAGTAGAGTTTTATCCCGGCATACGGGTCAAAATCGGCATGTTCTTCAAGGTAATTCATTATGCCGGAAATGGTTTTTTTTAGTCTGTCCGAAAGGCCGAAGTGATTCAGGCAGTTATAGTCCAGGTCAATGAGGCAGATAATTCCGCCTGGCTTGAGTATCCTGGACAGGTTTTTAACAATGTCAAAGCTTTTTAAACGAAAGTATTCAAGAAAAAAACGAACCCAGATAAAATCAAACATTCCGAGATCATCTATTGAATCGGCAATATTTCTCTGGGCAAATTTGATCCCTGGGCCTCCAAAGTGTTTTTTTGCATAATCAAGTCTTTCTTTGGAAATGTCTACGCCGACAGCTTCACCTTCGCTTCCTGCCATTTTATGCAGATATGAAGTTGTGACCCCTGCTCCGCATCCGATATCGGCAACTCGCATACCAGGTTTTATGCCTGCCCATGTGGCCTGCTGCATGACAGTTCTTTCGTCTGTTTTCAACATGAGGCGGGTTGTTTCTTCTTCATGTTCCATCAGGTACTCGTTGTCAGGCATTATCCAGATCCTTTTTCAGCATTCATGCAATATAAATATATTATGAAGATGCCATATATCATTCTGTTTTGATGAAGTCAATCCATAGATAGGTTTCAGGATAATGCACAATAGCGCTTATAATTTCCATCCTGAAAAAATGATTCAATCAATTGATGAAGCTGATCGGTTTTTTGAGGAAAAGAGTTCTTGACGAATTTTATATAGGATGATATTTATAAGATGTATTTTCAACAAAGTATAAAATGTTAATGACTTTCAGACATTTTCCTCCTCCCCTGCTAACGCGGGAAATCGACGCAGTTCGGCAGCCATACAATGTCTGTAATAATCATGCGAGGGTGCTCGCTATCAAATGCATCAGGCACCTGCCTTTTCAATAAGAAAGGTTTAATTATGAATCGTTTCGGATCATCCAGGCTGTCCGGTAACAACATGAATGATGACGATATCTTTGCGGCAAGACTCCAGCTCCTTATCATCATGTCGAAAGCATTTCTGAAAGGTTTTACCATAGGAGAATATCAAAAAAAGGCGATAGTTGAAAATGCCCAAACCCTTTTTTATTGCTCATTGCTCATGGATCACAAAGAGAATGCGCCTGAAGCTGATTTAACCAAACGGGATAACCTGGAAATACAAGAGGAATCACTTTTTCATAATAAGATTCGTCTGCTTTCAGTGGCTGCAATGGCATTTGCTGAAGGGCGTTTGCTTGGAGAGCATAAAAAAAAAGAATTGCAGGAAAATATAGACTTTATCAGCAAAAAAATTACATTTGAAAGTCAGATCAATAATATCGCATTTTTAAAATCAGGATAAAAGATCGTCCTGCTTATCCATCCAAAAACAATCAAACAGGCTGAATCTTCAGCAGTCTGCCCATGTGTTTGAAATACTCATCTGAATATTGTGTATTCATAACCCAGAAGTTATACATTTTTTCAAAAGGTATTTTTTCTTTTTCTACAAAGGATGAAGGGTAGATAAGCACAGGAAATTTTTTCTGTTCGAAATTTTTAGAAAGAATGGATACGACTTTACAGATAACATCCTTTGTGAGGCTTTCCGGATCAAGGATAATAATCTTGATGCAGTTGGTCAGATCAGACATGTTCAGGGCAATATCCGTTGTGTTCAGCATGAGGATTGCTTTGAGAATGCCTTTTTTTTTCAGAGCAAAAAGGTGCCTTTCCCTTTTAAAACCGAGTTTTGTATATTCCTCCGAAAGATTAGAACGATCATCGGAACTCGGCTCAAGGTCAAGCGCTTTGAGCATGAGCCCTCCTGATTCACGCTCATAGAAATTTTCAAGCTCTTGAAAATCTGCCTGCTGAGGCTTTTCAAGGCACCATGATTTTGGCAAGCCGTTATCGGTGTCCACAGATTTTCGAAAATGGGTATAAGAAAAGGGATCAAGTGAGAACGCTTTTGGATTCTTAATTGATTTTACGGCTCCACCGAAAATTTGATTCGGAAACTTGTTTTCCGGCCGGTAGTAACAGATGAGATAATCCATATGGCTTGAATAGAGTCTATGAGAATCATAGGCGAACTTTCCAACCTGGTCTAACACGACAAGTCCTGCCTTTATCATGGATGATTTTAAGGCGGCATGATGGTGGATCAGCCATGTGTTTTCGTAAAATCTCAGCATGGACATGTGTCCCTGGATTAAGCCTTTTTTCCGGCAGATAAAATGGGCGGCAATGCTGGGGTTTTCCGTATAGAGCTTTTTGTAGGTTTTTTTGATTTTTTTCTTGTTTTCACTGATAAAAGAATATTTTCCGGGATAGATAAATCCGGCCTCAAAGAAAAATTTCCATAAGTCATCCTGGTCAACCTTGCTGCTGATATAGGAGTTTTGATTTTCAGCCTGATGAAGAAGGGAAAGAAGTCGCCGGTGATCGTTCAAATCCATATCAAGAAATGTCAGACCGCACTTAATAAAATTTCCATTTTCCTCTTTGTCATGAATTTTTCTATAGACTACCTGAGCCTTGCATTTAACTATAAAACTATTTGCAAGATT
>JAQYVL010000285.1 GCA_030145525.1 Desulfobacterales bacterium | reverse complement strand
GATTCGCAAGTTCCTCCATGGTATAGCCAAAAACGGATTCGGCAGAAGGGCTTATATAGCTGAAAACGAATCGGTCCAGATCGACGACAGCAATGACATCCGTTACGTTGTCCGCAAGGAGTCGATATTGTTTTTCTGACTTCCTCAACTCCTCTTCTGCCTTTTTACGTTTTGAAATCTCGCGGATGACGCAGAGAATACTTTTTACCTGTTTTTTATTGTCCCGGAGAAAACGCGCCGAGACCTCTATCCAGGCAGTTGAACCATCTTTGTGCAGAACTTCCAACTCCAGCAGCTGCGCTTCCGCTTTTCCGAACTTATCTTTCTCAACTTCCTGGTTAAACACGGCCTTCATGTGATCCGCAGAATGAGGCGTTAAAAAATCAAATGCATTGAGATTCGCAAGTTCCTCTTGGGTATAGCCAAAAACTGATTCAGCAGAAGGGGTATAGCCAAAAACGGGTTCAGCAGAAGGGCTGATATAGCTGACATCGAACCGGTCCACATTGATGACAAGGATGACATCTGTAATGTTGTCCGCAAGGAGCCGGTATCGCTCTTCTGACTTCTTCAGCTCCTCTTCAAGCTGTTTTCTCAGGGTGATATTACGAAGCATGCCGAGCATATAAACAGGATTTCCCTCTTCATCCCTGATAAGCGAATTATGCATAATCCCGGGGAATATTGAGCCGTCGCTCCGGACGTGCCAGATCTCTCCTCTGAAGGTTCCTGTTTTTTTTAGTTGCCGGTTTGCCTCTTCAACAGACGGCATTTGTTGAGGGGTGTGAAAAATGGAGAGATTTTTTCCGATAAGCTCCGAAGGGGAATATCCATGCATTCTTGCAAAAGTGTCATTCAGATATTTCAAGTTGCCGTCCAGATCAGACAATGCGATACCCTCACTGCTCTGCTGCATTGCCGGGGCAAGGAATTGGGACAGCTCATCCGGTTGATTCTCTTTGTCAATTTTATTTTCTGTTTTTTTTACCTTTTGTTCCGGATTTTCATGCATCTCTTTTTCTTCCATTAAAATGCCCCTGAAGAGGTTAATATAAAGATCGAACCGGAAAATTAAAGAATATTATTTTATATTTCAATATGATAAAAAACCAGGAGTGTCAATATAAAGGCGCCGTGTTTCGTGTTTTGGTATGTAATTTTGTTTTTTATTCGCACGTGAAAGACATAGTCCTTTTGATCGGAATTTATTGCATCAATTATCAATAATCTTTAGTCTTTGCAAATTTTTTTTTTTTGGATTAGAGTTCGGTTTTAATA
The DNA here is from genome assembly GCA_030145525.1 of Desulfobacterales bacterium. Taxonomy (GTDB): domain Bacteria; phylum Desulfobacterota; class Desulfobacteria; order Desulfobacterales; family SURF-7; genus JAQYVL01. The sequence goes on along the minus strand of JAQYVL010000285.1, from coordinate 11,422 downwards.
AAAGATGTTTGGAATATTTTCGATTTTTTGTTCCTGCAACCGCTTTGCCGGCGCTTTTTTAAACCGGTTTTATAATGAGGGTACTCTGAATGCTGAAAAAAATCAATCCGTCAAAAACAAAAGCCTGGAAAAAGCTGGAAAGTCACTATAGAGAAATGAAATCGGTTCATATGAAAGATCTTTATACAGAAGACAAAGGCCGTTCTTCGCGGTTTTCCATCCGCTTTAATGATATTTTTCTGGATTACTCCAAAAATATCATTACGGAGAAAACCTTGAACCTCCTGTTTGATCTGGCAGAAGAAACAGATCTTAAGGGTGCTATAACAAAGATGTTCAGAGGAGAAAAAATAAATGAGACAGACGACAGAGCGGTTCTGCATACCGCCCTTCGGAACCGCTCCGATATTTCCGTGCGTGAAGGCAATCGCGATGTAATGCCGGAAATAAAGGAAGTACTGGAGCAGATGAATCTTTTTTCCGAAAAAGTCAGGTCCGGTATTTGGAAGGGGTATACCGGAAAATCCATCTCCGATATTGTAAATATCGGAATCGGCGGTTCTGATTTAGGGCCCGTCATGGTTACCGAAGCGCTAAAATTTTATGGGAAAGACGGTTTGAAAGTCCATTTTGTATCCAATGTTGACGGGACCCACATTGCAGAGACGTTTAAAAAAATCGATCCGGAAACAACCTTGTTTATCATAGCATCAAAAACCTTTACCACTCAGGAAACCATAACCAACGCTCGGACCGCAAAAAAATGGTTTTTAGACAAGGCAAAGGACAACGTCTTTATCGCGAAACATTTTGTAGCGCTTTCGACAAACCGGGAAGAGGTAATCAAATTCGGTATTGATCCGGTGAATATGTTTCGATTCTGGGATTATGTCGGCGGCCGTTATTCCTTGTGGTCTGCCATCGGATTATCCATCGCATGCTACATCGGTTATGATCGTTTTATCGATTTGCTCAAAGGTGCCCATGAAATGGATTTACATTTTCACAATGAGCCTTTTGAGAAAAATATTCCAATAATACTCGCTTTGATCGGAATCTGGTATAATAACTTCTTTCAAGCAGAGACCGAAGCTGTGCTTCCATATGATCAATACCTGCATAGATTGCCTGCCTACCTGCAGCAGGGGAATATGGAAAGCAATGGGAAGTACGTTGACCGGAATGGAGATGAGATCGACTACCAGACCGGCTCCGTCATCTGGGGTGAACCCGGAACGAACGGGCAGCATGCCTTTTATCAGCTCATTCATCAGGGGACAAAGCTTATCCCGGCAGATTTCCTTGCTCCGGCTTTGCCGCTGCATGATATGGGAAGTCACCACAATATTCTGCTGTCCAACTTTTTTGCCCAGACAGAAGCGCTGATGAATGGAAAAACAGGCGATGAAGTCTTTGAAGAACTGAAAAAAAGCGGATACCGGGAAGATGAAATCACAAGATTATTGCCGTACAAGATTTTCAAGGGAAATAAACCAACGAATTCAATATTATATAAAAAGCTTACACCGGAAATACTCGGCAGCCTGATCGCCATGTATGAGCATAAAATATTTGTCCAGGGAATCATATGGAATATTTTCAGTTTTGACCAGTGGGGCGTAGAGCTTGGAAAGCAGCTCTCAAAGAAGGTATTACCCGAACTGCAGCATGATACAGAAGTAAGCTCTCATGACAGCTCAACGAATAACCTGATTAACATGTTTAAGAAAATGAGGAAGGAATAGCCGGTGTCAGGAACGGGCTTCTGTTTTTAACATACTGTTATTATACTATTCATTCACATTTCTTAATGAAATTTTCTTTATAATTTATAAAATTAAACTTGACACTTAGACTGCTCTTATGAAATAAAATCTGTTTGGTTTTTCACCCTGAATCAGCAATGTAATGCCGGAAAAATCGGAAAATAAATAGAGGGATGTGGATATGAAATCAGATAGCAATTTGGAAAAAATATTAAAGGCCGGGCATTTTGCGTTTACAGGTGAACTTGGACCCCCTCGCGGAGCCAATGTTGATCATGTCCGGGAAAAGGCCCAGCCGCTGGTCGGCAATGTCGACATGGTGAATATTACGGACAATCAGACCGCAATGGTTAGAATGTCCAGTTGGGCTGCAGCGCTTATTGCAATCCAGGAAGGTCTTGAGCCGAATTATCAAATGGTATGCCGTGACCGTAACCGTTTGGCCATGCAGGCTGACATTCTTGGTGCATATGCGCATGGGATTAATAATATACTTTGCCTTTCAGGCGACCATCAGAAATTCGGGGATCACCCCAATGCTATGGGCGTATTTGATATCGATTCCATGCAGCTTGTTAATATGGTAAAAACCATGCGGGATGAAGGAAAGTTTCTGGGCGGAGCGAATATTGACGTACCTCCCAAACTGTTTATCGGTGCGGCAGCCAATCCTTTTGCAGAACCTTTTGAATGGCGGGTTCATCGGCTTGCGAAAAAAGTTGCAGCCGGTGCCGACTTCATTCAAACCCAGTGCGTATTTAATATGGAAAAAATGAGGGAATGGGTAAAGCGTGCAGTAGATATGGGGCTTACTGAAAAAACATATATTCTTGCCGGTGTTACACCAATGAAGAGTGTCGGTATGGCAAAATATATGGCATCAAAGGTTCCGGGAATGGATGTGCCGGATGAGATTATCAAGCGCCTAAAGGGAGCTGGAAAAGGCAAGGTCGCAGATGAAGGAATCCAAATCGCATGTGAACAGATTGAAGAGTTCAAGGAAATGAAAGGGGTTGCCGGTGTTCATTTGATGGCCATTGAATGGGAACACAAAGTCCCTGAAATTGCAGAACGCGCAAAGGTTCTTCCACGGCCCAAAGTATAACCCTTTGGAAGTGCTTAAAAACAAAACCATTAACGAGGAAAACCTGCCATGAATAAAGATGATTTGATCAAAAACATTCCGTTTTCAGAAGCAGTGGATATTGCCGGGCTGGTGGATTATGAAGAAGGCCGTGTTGTAAGCAGAACGCTTGCAAATGAAAAGTCCGTAGGAATCACAATCTTTGCCTTTGATAAAGGCGAGGGCATCAGCGCACATTCCGCACCTGGAGATGCACTGGTTCAGATTTTAGACGGAGAGGTTTTGATTAATGTGGGTGGAAAAGAAATTACCGCAACTACCGGTCAGGTCGTGGTCATGCCCGCTGATGTTCCCCATGCGCTTACGGCCGTGTCACAGTTTAAGATGATTCTTACGGTAGTGAAACGAGCCGTTGGAATTCAGGGTCTGTAAGAGATCACAGGTATCAATGATGAAGCACGGGATCATTGAAATCAAATAAGACTTTTTGCCTCAAGCATAGCCTTTGGATCTGCCGGATGTCGTTGAAAGCAGCTATAATTGATCAGGTGATCTTAATTCAGCAATTCGTTTACTTTCTGTAAGAATGCAGTTGAGTCAATAGGCTTCTCCATATAAGCTGTCGGCGGTTTAACCACTTTTCGGGTGTGAATAAATTTTTTGAAATCCTTTGATATCCCGGTTATTATAAATATCGGAATATCGGATGTCTCCGGGGATTCTTGAAAGTTTCTGAGTGCTCTGGAGCCGGATTCTTCAGGCATTGAGATGTCTAGCGTAATTAGATCAGGCTTTTCCTTTTTTGCAATTTCGAGTGCTTCTTTCCCATTAGTTGCAACTACTACTTCAATACCATTATCCGTCAAGAGCGATTTTAAGAAATCTATCATGTCCGGTTCATCATCCACAATTAAAACTTTTTTTGAAGTTTTATTCATTTTTATCCTCCCTGAATTATAATAGTTAATTTCCCGTAAATCTGTCTGTCAATATCAAAGAAAAGCTTATGGACATTTAGGTACTGTGATTTTAAAACCGGTACCCTTTCCAATTGTAGATGTGACTTCAATGCTGCCATTGTGTTTCGTTATAATTTTATTAGAGATATAAAGACCAAGCCCGGTGCCTCCTATTCCCTTGGAAGAAAAAAATAAACTGAATATTTTTTCTCTGGTTTCCTGGTCCATACCAATACCGTTATCAGTGATATCGAAAATGATATTTTTTTTGGTACTATCTTCATGAATTTTAAAAACAACATTATGTGTCGGTTTTTTTAAATCTTTTCGGCAAGCATCGAACGAATTTTCCAAAACATTGATTATTGCCGAGCGCATTGCAGTAGTATCGATTTTAAAATCATCGAGTGATGTTGAAAGTTCATGTTTGAAGGTCAACTTATAGGAGTTGGCTTTGCTTCCCATTGTTGATATAATGTCGGCAACAAAAGTTTCGATTTCGACAGTTTCATAGTTAAGCTCTCTGTCTTTTGCATAATAAAGAATATCAGAGATCATATTGCGTACCTGGCTGACATTCCGATTTACTATGTCCCATCCTTTTTCAATCCGCTCCTTATCATTTTTTTCAAGTCCTGAACTCATCAGGTAGATACCGCCATCAAGATATGAAGAAATCCCTTTAATGCCATGTGAAATTGAGCTGACCATAAGTCCAAGTGATGTGAGCTGGTCCTGGAGCTGCCTGATTTGGGTAATATTTGTTGACATCTCAACGACATGGGTAATCTCTCCGTCACTGTTCCGCAGCGGCGCAGTATTTACCAGAACATTATAGTGATTTCCGGAGGTTGCGGTCACTACTTCTTCACTCTGATGGGATTTCCCGTCTTTAAATGTCTGTGCAACCGGGCATTCCAGGCACGGTTCATCTCTATGCTTATATACTTTATAACAATAGTCGCCACCTCCACTGGTAAAGTCTTCCCTAAACTGTCTGTTGGTTTTCGTAATTTTCAGATCTTTATCTTGAATTGTGATGTAACATGGTACTTCATCAAAAAAATGGGATAGCTGTGTCTTGGTCTCGTATAGTTTTTTCTGGATTTTTTTTACTTCCGAGATATCCGAAGAAATTTTCAATACATTTTCTACTTCCCCATCTTTATTAAAAATGGGAGAAGTAAAAACATATACCGGAATTTCTTCACCCTTGAGGTTCTTAATCGTTCCTTCGCCTTTTTGAGATTTACCGGTAAGAAATGTTTGTTCAACAGCGCAGTTATCACATTTGCTCATTCTCCCTTTATATACTGTATAGCAGTATCCACCTATAGTCGCGCCGAATTGCTCTTTAAAGAGACGGTTATATTCGACAATTCGCATATTTTTGTCTTGTACAGAGATAAAACAAGGCATCTCACGAAAATAATGATAATAGACGTTATCTGCTATTAATGAATTTTTCTCCAACATCACTTTCCCCAATTTTTAGTTTGCATGCTTATTCCTTATCGTTTTTTCAAGGATTTTATTTACCGTCATGAGAAAAAGATCTTTATCTATCGGTTTATTCAGAAAACCTTCCGGAGCCTGAACAGTTTTCTGGTACATAAGCTGACGGAAATCGACTTCACCCGTAATAATGAAAACAGGTATGCTTCCGGTTGCATCGTCTGACCGAAGCTCACGGTAAACCTGAACTCCGGATTTTCCCGGCATAGAAATATCGAGTGTTATTAAATCCGGTCTTTTCGATTTGGCTATTGATAGACCTGTATTACCATCACCGGCTTTTAGTACTTTAAAACCCGAATCCTCCAAAAGCGTTTGCAAAAAGACTACAAAGTCAGGCTCATCATCAATAACAAGGATAGTTCTGCCTTTAACAGCATCTCTGATTTCTTTTTCCGTCTTCCGGATTTCTTTTGGAATAACAATCGCATTGGCAACGAGTTCGCAGACATTTGGGACTTCAACTAATTTAGATTTTCCATCTTCATATTCATATCGTAAGTCATATTTCTTAATGAGATCTGACAGACCGTCAACACAGTTATGACAGGCTGTAGCACAAATTGCAGCTCCCGTTTCTTTAATCTGGTCGGCTTTTAATTTTGCTACTTCTAAACGGCGCGGTGTATATTCGGTCATCGACATGGCGCCCCCTCCGCCGGTGCAACAATATGAATCCGTTCGATTGGGCGTCATCTCGCGGAAATCAATACAGGAACGCTTTAAGCAAAATCTTGGCTCCTCTGTCATTCCGCTTGATCTGGATAGATTGCAGGGATCATGGTATGTGACTGGATATTGATTGCGTGAAGGGTCAAGAATAATTTTACCCGAATTGATCAAGTCGACCATTACTTCCAATAAGGAAATAATCTCAAAGGGTAACGGATTTGCCTTCCCCCAATTGGGCGCTTCCCATTTTGTTGATCTCAACCCATGACCACACTCCGATATGACCATTTGTTTGACACCAAGTTTTTTCGCATGATTGTAGGCCAGGTTGCCCATATGTCCGCCTAAATCCGCTTTACCGGAAAAAAGTCCGAAATTCGTATTGTCCCAGCCAACTGATCCCATTGTCCAATTGAGGCCGGCTATATAGAATATTTTAAATGCTGCCTGCAATGGCCTGGGATCGTATTTTATTTCTCTTGGATTAATGACATAGACGAAATCAGCGCCTTTTTTATCAATAGGAACTTTATATTCCGGATCTTCCAGTTCATCCTGCAACTCTTCTTCAATCCACTCAAGTGTGTCAATGTATTCTTCAGGAGTAATGCCCATTTGGTTACCAATTTCCCACTGGTCTTTCATAACGTGAAGAACACCTTCCGGGGCAACACCTTCATCTACCAGGCAGGAACGCGCCAGACCTACAAGAATTGCGGTATCAACTCCGAAGGGACAATTGATCGTACATCTCCGGCATCCGGTGCAAGATCCGAAAACAATATCTTTTAATTCCTCAAGCTCATTATCGGACTTGATTTCCCCTCCTCCTACCCATGAGGGAAGGATTTTGCCAAGCCAGTCATTCTGCGCCTTATAAATTTTTCTGATTTTATCCATTTTAGCTGCCGGCGTCATTTTGGGATCGCCTGTAGCTAAGTAATAGTGGCAGGAATCGTTGCATGTACCGCAGTGAACGCATGTTGCAAACGATAATGAATGCTGGCGGTTTGTTCGTGCTTTGAAATTTTTATTAAAAGAGGCTGCTTTCTCTGATTGTTTTGCCATGAAATCCTCCTAAATTTTTTATGCTTCTTTTATTTGGTATCGTAATCTCTTTATGTTGATTTGAGTGACGAAATGCACAAATCAATATAATTGCTGCGAATTAACATTTTTTTTGGGAAAAGTGCCCCGATGGCCAAAATGCTTTCCGACATAATAGCGAATGAAAGGGAAATACACATAGTGGCTGATTTTCGAAAAAGGGACATAGAATAAGAAAAATGTTGCCATGCAATAATACGAAAAAAGCCAAAATTCACTTTTTAATGGAGCTGCAAATATTCCGGACAGCATCCAAAGAAATAGAAGCACCAGACAAAACATATCATCTGGTGTAGAAATAGTGCGCATTTCTGCTATAACTATTCGCCGAAGCAATCTGGATATACCGATTACAAAACCAAAAATAAAAAATATTTGAGCAAAGATAGAAATAATGGGGTTTTTCATTATTTCCGGTATAATTGGAACTATAAAGGCAAAGCCGATGCCAACAGCCATCGCGAGGTGAAAAAGCGCAAATTCGAGATAACGATACCAATGGCGCTTCTGGCTCTCGATTTCCCAGGGCATAGCCAATGTCATGAATGCATATTGAATCGCCTTTTTATGGTCCCCTCTTGCAGGAGTACCCTCGGCGGCGGCTGGTTTTTTTAAAAGCTGGTAGATTTTAACTGTATACGCCAGAATCATAAAAAGAAGTCCGGCATAATGAAGCTGGTTCATTACCAGCTTTGTCCCATTTCCAAGATTTTCCCAAATAATATAATCCCCCATAATACCTCCATATTTTAACAGTTAACAGTTAATATCTAATAAATCCTTTCTTTTTAAAGTTAAAGCGCCCGTAATTAAACACCCGGAATCAAACACGATGAAAAGCGGAAAGGCTTACAGTTTATTTATTCGCAACATATATTTTCCTTAATATCAGCGATTGATGTTGATTCCAGCTTTTCATAAAAGGTCTCAATTGCCTCTTGCCACACGTTACGAACCCGGCATGCATCGGCCATTCTGCAATCTTCCTGATTGCAGAAGCATCCACCCATATTCTTATTCGTTTCGAATATTTTAAAAACATGTCCGATAGTTATCTGTCTGGGGTCTTTTGCTAATACATGACCACCTTTAGCTCCCCGAATACTTGTAATGAGATTTGCTTTTTTGAGTTGGAGGATGAGTTGTTCCAAATATTTTACGGAAATATCCTGCCGTTTTGATATCTCACCAACCTGGACAGGTCCGTTTCCATCGTGGCGAGCCAAATCAATCAGAATTATCATGCCATATCGGCTTTTTGTTGACACTTTCATCGTTATTTCATCTCTAATAGATCAAGAAAAAAATAATAAATACAAGACTGAAGACGGGCGTTTAATTTTTAAACTCTACAGAAATAATATATAATTAATTTAATCTATATTAAAAAAGTATGATTTATGTTTAAATCCCAAATTTTTTTATTTGTCAAGAAAACATTTTTAGTTTTATCAGAAATTTTTGATATGGTTTAAAGAATGGTTGTGGGAAGATGTTCTGAAGGGCCTTTTCTGCGAGGATGCCTGAAAATTTTCTCTTTGCTATTTTGAAACTTTTACAAGATCTGCAAAAGTAATTGAATATAATTTTTTAAAAAAGGCTCCAGCCGCTTCAATCCAAACCTGACGCGTCAAACATGTTTTCGACTTTGAGCATGCTTTAGGATTGTCACAGCAGTCACAAATTTCCGCCCCCCCTTCAAGCAGCTCTACGATTTCACCCACCGTAATCTTCTGGGGGGATTTTACGAGTACATATCCCCCCTTGGCCCCGCGAATACCCCGGATATACTTGGCCTTTTTAAGTGGAATAATGATTTGCTCCAGATATTTAAGGGAAACATTCTGGCGTTTTGAAATGTCACTTAATTGAATGGCACCCTTATCCTTTTGCTGAACCAGATCAAGGATAAAACGGGTGCCATACCTGCTTTTTGTGGATAACTTCAACAGCCTTCTCCAAAATTATAATGAATTTAACGGCTTGAACGTTTTTTTCAGTTATTCTGTTTATTTTTCATTTTTAATGCAAACTCTTTTTTGCCGGCATATACCTTTTCAAGAAGTTCTTTTCCAACTTCATTTTCAAAATCTTTGTGCACAGGCAGCAGAAGTTTTCTGAAAGCGTCCTTTTCTTCAGGCGTAAGCTCATATACCGTAATCCCTTCGTCCCTGAAGTTCTGAATAAGGGGCTCGCTCATTTCTCGAACCGCGTTTCTTCCCCAGGCCATCTCTTCCTCAGGATTGCCGATGAGAACTTTCTGAAGATCTTTCGGCATCGATTCAAAAAATTTTAATGAATACAGTATGACACCTGGCTGATAGATAATCTTGGAAATCGTGTAGTGGTCAATTCCTTCATACCAGCCGGAGGCGGATGCAAAAAGCGTGGTGTTGTCAAAGCCGTCCACCATACCGGTCTTCAATGCCCCTAGAACTTCCGGAGTCGCGATCGCTTCTGCCTGAACACCCAATGCCCTGTACATCGCCAGATGAACCTTGGATTCCTGGGATCTCATCTTCAGCTTCCTGAGATCTTCGGGGACATGTACCGCGACCCCTCTGGTAGCAAAATTTCGCCATCCGTTTTCGTGCCAGTATGCCATATAAAACCCTTTTTTTCTGAGGATTTTTCGAAAATCTTCAAAGACCACCTTATCAAGGATATAATCCGCTTCCTCAAGACTGTCGAACAGGCAGGGGAGTTCAAGAAGCTGAAACTCCGGTATGCCCGCCCCTTCTGCTACGGAAGCTGCGGTTCCTCCATAGCATTGAACTCTTCCGCGCCGGAGACTTCTGACCATTTCTACTTCGCCGCCAAGAGCGCCGCCGAGAAAAACATTGACTTTTATTCTTCCGTTGCTGTCTTTTTGTATTCTTTCTTTCATCATTTTCAGATGGTTGGACCAGGGAGTGTTATCCGGTGCAATGGTAGCGAATTTGACTATAAATTCCGGTTTTTCCTTTGCTGCAGCCTTTTCGGGAAAAATCTGCCCCAGGGCAAGGACAAACGTAATCACAAAGAAAAAGCAGAAAATAACATTGCGCATTATAATGCTTTGCAGAGAAGACTCTTTATGTAACATGAATGGCTCCTTTCCAGCAGTTTGGTCTTATTATTTACGTTTTGTACCCCCTGAAATCATTCCAAACCTTATTGTTAAAGAATTTTAAAGGCCGGCAGGGTAACGAATGAATGATTATGAAATAATGAGAAGAACTCGTTTTTTTAATGAAAGTTTATAGCAAAAGCATATCGGTGTGTCAATATGGCAGAAATACCGCATGTTAGGAATGCCGTGAGAAGAGAGATAAGGGTTGTGCTCATTTGTTTGCAAAGTATCTATAAATAAAAGCTCCGCAGATACTGCCGAGCATGTCCGCAGCTGCATCAAAGGGATCAGCCGTTCTCCCCGGTACAAAATATTGATGGATTTCATCACTTATTCCATACAGGGAGGAGAAGATTATGGCGAGGAGAACCCTTCTACTGATTCGGTTGTCCGAGTATATGTACCCCATGGCTCTGAAAAACAGGGCGCCGAGGACGGAATATGTAAGAAAATGAAAGGCCTTGTCAATATAGTCTATGTCCGGAATTGATATGGGAAACGGGCGGGATGACTGGATATATATCAACAGGCAATAGATAAAAACAGGCAGCCAGTAAAAAAGAAGACCGTTATATTTTTTCACTATAATTATGAAGCCTTTTATATTTTTACGGGTGGGTCCTGCGATAAAAATATTAAAACAGAACCAAACCGATTAAAAAATTTCCAGATTGAGTTTCCGTTCCCGAATGTGTTCAAGAATACGGTTAAAAAAATCTTCCCGGGTTATGCCGTATTTCACCTTGCCGTCAAGGGTTCTTACAGAAAGGTTTCCGGATTCTTTTTCTTTCTCGCCAACGGTAAGGACCAGTGGAATTCTGCCAAGCTGGGCCTCCCGTACCTTTTTCTTCAGGCTTTCGGTTCTGTCATCAACCTCTGTGCGCAGTCCCTTATGTTCAAACAGCTCCCTGAGTTCATTTGCAACAGGTACCAGATCATCATTTATCGGCAGGATAACCGCTTGTGTCGGAGCCATCCAGAGGGGGAATTTTCCCGCAAAATGTTCGGTCAGAATTCCGAAAAACCGTTCAATGGATCCGTACACAACCCTGTGGATCATAATCGGTCTGTGCTTTTCGTTGTCTTTCCCGATATAGGAAAGATCGAATCTTTCCGGCAGGGACATGTCAAGCTGAATAGTCCCGCACTGCCAGGTTCTGCCGAGTGCGTCTTTGATATGAATGTCAATTTTAGGTCCGTAAAAAGC
>JAQYVL010000284.1 GCA_030145525.1 Desulfobacterales bacterium | reverse complement strand
CCTCTATCGGCGCCGTTCTCGTTCCCTATACAAGGGCCCGAGCGGAAGTATTTATCAGCAACTGCAATATCGGGGTAATGGAGCGTGCTGAAAGAATTATTCTTTTAGCAGCAGGCTGTTTTTTCAATATTATGAAGCCGGTTCTGGTGATAATGGCAATACTGACACACCTGACTGTTTTTCAAAGAATTTATTTTACCTGGAAAGAATCAAAATAATGAGGAGGCGTTTATGGAAGAAAAAACTGAAAAAGGTTTTACAGTAAAAGACAAAAGAATGTTCACGAAAGACGGTGAAGCAACACAGGAAAACGATGCTTCATCAGAAGACACGGGAGCACAAGAGAAGGCCGACAGTGCAACAACGTCCGGCACAACAGAAGAACCCGGCAAAGAAACACCTCCCCCTCCGCTTCCTGACGTCACTTTTTCATCATTCATTCTTTCACTGAGTTCATCCGCACTGTTCCATTTTGGAGAGATACCCGATCCCGTTACGAACAAAAAAGAGATGAATCTTTCAATGGCAAAACAAACAATCGACATTCTTGGCATTTTAAGAGAAAAAACATCAGGCAATCTCTCAAAGGAAGAAGATTCTCTCTTTGAAAATCTTTTATATGACCTGAGAATGCGCTACATTGAAGAAACTAAAAAATAAAGTCTCAAAACAGTGACACTCCCCGTGCAAAACACGGGAAGAGCCGAAATATGATTTCATTTGGTTATCTGCAATACTCCAGTTAATGCATTTTCCTGGATCCCCGCTTTCGCGGGGATGACAAAAAAGAATATAACACACAAAACCCATGTCATTCCCGCGAAAGCGGGAATCCAGGCTTGTTGAAAACCTTAAATCTATATGCAACTGGAGTTTATTGAATAACCAGCTAATTTTTTTTTAGAATTGTGACGAAAAAAAGGGGGCTTTGTTGGACAGTTTATCGCTTCTTACACCTGCGAAAATAAATCTCAGGCTTGAAATAATTGGGAAGCGGGCTGATGGATATCATGATATTCAGACAATTTTTCAAAAAATCAGCCTTTATGACGAAATTACTTTTACTTTATCACCCTGCAATGATATTACGGTAACAGTTGACGACGCGTCGGTCCCTTCAGGTAAAAACAATATTGTTTATAAAGCTGCCAGGCTCTTCATGCAGGATCAAAACCTGTCGGCAGGTGTCACCATCGACATAAAAAAAAAGATTCCTGCCGGTGCAGGACTTGGCGGCGGAAGCAGCAATGCTGCCGCAACACTGACAGGGCTGAATAAACTGTTCAATTGTGGGTTGAAACAGGATTATTTATTTCGGCTTTCACAACCGTTAGGTGCCGATGTTCCTTTTTTCCTTTCAGGATACGGCACAGCCCGGGCGTCAGGCACCGGTGAGATTCTTACACCCGTATCCCTTGAGACAAAACTCTGGTTTCTGGTCATTTTCCCCGGTTTCAGCATTTCAACGGCATGGGCATATAATTCGTACAGCAATAATATATTGACAAAAAGAAAAAAAAATACTATTTATATTAGTTCCATAAAAAACACCGATGATATAGTACCATTATTGCTTAATGATTTTGAAAGGGTCGTAATACCCAGGTATCCTGTGATCGAGACAACGAAAAATGAGCTGATAAAAGCAGGGGCTGTCGGATCTTTACTGAGCGGGAGCGGATCATCAGTCTTTGGTATCTTTTCCAGCAAGAAAGAGAGTGCAAACGCTCCTGACAAGCTGCCCTATCAGGCCAATCATAAAGCTTTTATCGTCCACAGCTAAGAATAAATCCATTGTCCTATAATACATCTATGCAAACCCTTCTATTAAAAGATAACACAGAGGGAAAACCAGGAGGAGACTGAACCTTGAATGCTTTAAAAATCTTTACCGGCAATGCTAACATAGCTCTTGCCCAGGAAATCAGCTCACTCTTTGGCGTTGAACTGGGCAAGGCAAAGGTTTCCCGATTCAGTGACGGAGAAATCATGCTGGAGATACAGGAAAACGTTCGAGGCATGGATGTTTTTGTCATTCAGCCTACATCGTCGCCCGTCAATGACCACCTCATGGAACTCCTTATCCTGATCGATGCATTTAAACGCGCATCTGCTGAACGTATTACTGCAACAATTCCTTACTATGGATATGCACGCCAGGACAGAAAGGTTGCACCCCGTGCGCCGATCTCTGCAAAGCTTGTGGCTGATCTGCTCACCGCTGCAGGAGCTGACAGAATATTGACCATAGATTTACATGCCGGACAGATCCAGGGATTCTTTGATATTCCGGTCGATAACCTTTTCGGTTCGCCGATTATCGTGAATCATATCAAAGAAAAATACAACAATGATGATTTAGTTATCGTTTCACCTGATGCGGGAGGGGTTGAACGTGCCCGCGCTATTGCAAAAAGACTTGATGCCTCAATTGCCATTATCGACAAGCGTCGCGAAAGGCCGAATGAAGCTGAAGTCATGAACATTATCGGTGATATCGACGGAAAACATGCGATGATTCTCGACGACATGGTCGATACGGCAGGAACCCTGACCAGTGCCGCAGATGCAGTCTCCACAAAAGGTGCTCAATCAGTATGCGCATGCTGCACACACCCTGTATTTTCGGGACCTGCTATTGAAAGAATAAACAATTCCTGTCTTGAGGAAATTGTTGTTACAAATACCGTTCCGCTCAGCGAAGCAGCCCGCAATTCACCAAAAGTCAAAGTACTTTCCATTGCAGGATTATTCGCCGAAGCGATTAAAAGAATTAACAATAACGACTCAGTTAGTTCACTCTTTATATAACGTTAATCGTTATCTAACAAAGCCAGCAGTAAGGAGAAATCATGAGTAAGGAAACAGTAATAAATTCTACCATACGAAGTAAAAAAGGGAAAAGTGCTGTCAGAAAGTTGCATAATGAAGGCGTCATTCCCGCAGTTGTTTATGGCCACAACATTGCACCTGTGGTGCTGTCATTAAACGGTCCTGAAATCAATAAAATGTTTAAAGCCGGGAGCCATGATTCCGAAGACTACAAACTTATCAAGCTCACAATAAAAGAAAATGATAATTCGCAGGAAAAAATGGTCATCGTTAAAGAGATTCAAAGACATCCGCTAAACGGCAACATTCTCCATATCGACTTATTTGCGGTTCGAATGGATGAAAAAATAACAGCACCCGTCCATCTCCGAATCGTCGGCCAGGCCGAAGGAGTAAAACTGGGCGGAATTCTGCGGCAGATTGTTCGCGAGATAGAAGTAAAAAGTCTCCCAAGCGACATCCCTCCCCATTTTGATATTGATGTTTCAAACCTGGACATAGGTGACACATTAAGCGTCAAGGATATAACTGTATCTGACAAAATACAGGTTATTCTTGACCCTGAGGCCCCAATCGTGAGCGTTCTTGCACCGACAGTTCAAGCCGAAGAAGAAACAACTGAAGCAGAAGGGATAGAAGGAGCAGAAGGAGAAGAGGCAAAGGCAGAGGAACCTTCAACTGACGCTGAAACCAAATAATTATTTATTTCATTATTGTTTGGAGCGCTGGTGAAACTGATTGTGGGGCTTGGAAATCCCGGAGATAGATACAAGGATACAAGGCACAATATCGGCTATTTGGTTACGGATCATCTTTCGATCGAAAA
>JAQYVL010000283.1 GCA_030145525.1 Desulfobacterales bacterium | reverse complement strand
ACTGCTTTACGGGTATCCCTTTAAAAGCCCAAAAATGCCGTTAAAAGCCCAAAAATGTCGAGTTATTATAAAGACATAAAAACCCAAATTCGGGGCTTTTAATTTTTAATAAAATAAGGACGTTACACACGAACAAAGTATCAAAAGAAACGAAGGATAAACCCTGAAAAAAACAGATGTTTTTGATTCATAAATATGGGTTTTTGGGGCCAAATAAAAAAAAATAACAAATAAATTGAATAATTAAATTAAAAAGCCTAATAATTACCTTTAAAAAAGTTTGAGTTGAATTTGTTTTTTTTCATTATCTTTTTTCTTTTTTTTAGGTTCGAATGTTTCATGGCTCATCAACATATTTTCAATATCCCCTACAAAAGGAGACAGCTCTCTTTCTACAACCTGCCCATATATTTGCCTTTTTTTAATATGAGTAAAATATAAATGTTCTTTTGCTCGTGTCATGGCAACGTAAAACAGTCTTTTTTCTTCACTAATGTCCTCTGTTTTTTTACCCGGTCTATGGTATGGAATATAGCCATTTTCACAACCAACAATAAAAACCACTGGAAATTCAAGTCCTTTTGCAGCATGCATTGTCATTAACGTAA
Source organism: Desulfobacterales bacterium (assembly GCA_030145525.1). GTDB lineage: Bacteria > Desulfobacterota > Desulfobacteria > Desulfobacterales > SURF-7 > JAQYVL01. The sequence continues at coordinate 28,929 of JAQYVL010000283.1, read as the reverse complement.
CCTTTTCGCTCTCAAATTCATAAATATCCGTATCTGTTTGGAGAGACAGAGTTGTAAAAAAATCACCCGGTCTGTTTTTATACTCTTTGGCCTTTCTGCATATTTCTAAAAAAGCCTCCTCTGTAACCCGGGTTGAGGTTATGGCACGGTCTACTTCTTTTATTTTTTTTCTAAGATAATGAAGTTGTTCAACTATCTGCATATCCTCCGTATCTTTCTTGTATTCATTAAACCGATTGATGATGGACTCGATTTTTAACTGCTTTGAAGCGTTCATACCCCTGATTGGAAAACGCCCGGTGTTAACAAGGACCTCTTTTAATGTAAACTTGTTCTGAAAACACCACTTTTTAAAAGTGTTGTATGTTTTTATCCCTATACCGCTTCCGGTTAACAGCACACTTCTCTCCAGGTCAACATAAGAGCCAAACCCGGATAAGATTTTCAGGTAAGACAAAAGTTCTTTTATTCCTTTTCTTGAATATGCATTTTCCCGGCTCACCATCTGATATGGAATGCCTGAATTTTCAAATACTTTCGCAAAGGTTGTTCCCTGAAAACCCGTACGGTAAAGAATCGCGAAATCTGAAAAAGACATTTCGCGACTTATCGTAAAATCATCAACCTTTCCAAAGTCAATGGAATACATTCCTATGCCGCCGACCATTTTTTCGATAATTTTTCCAACAGCCACTGCTTCTGCTTTTTCAGTTTCATGCTTCAGCACGCTAATTGTTTTCTTCCCATTGATTTCAGAATATATTCTCGAACCGGAAACGGTTACATGTTGATCCCGGATTATATGAAATGATGCTTCCAGAATGGTTTCGGTGGATCGGTAGTTGCGCGTAAGGTTGATCACCTCCGCTTCCGGATAATCCTCAATAAACTTTTTAAAATATTTAACCTCCGACCCCCTAAATCCATATATTGACTGATCGGGGTCTCCAATGACAAAGATATCTTTATCTTTTGGTGCAAGGGCTCTGATAATTCTATACTGTCCCTGATTTAAATCCTGATATTCATCGACGAAAATATGTTTATATAGGTCCTGGTATTTTCGACAGATATTTTTCCCGGTTTCAAAAAGCTTAACCACTTTAAATATCAGATCTTCATAATCATACACCCCCTGAACCGAAAGAATATTCTGATATGCGCCGTAAACCCGACTCAATGTTTCAGCTTCACAATTGTATTCTCTTGCCACCTCGGTAAGGTTGTCTGAGGGTTCAAGAATTTTCTGTTTTGCCGAAACAATCATTTCAATGAACCTCTTTGCGGGAAGAGGTGTCTCTATTCCACTTTCTTTCGTAAGAGAAAATGCTTCATTTATCAGGTGATTTCGATCCTCTTCGTCTATTATGGTATACCGGCTCTTGTTTTTTAATCCCTTTAATATGTGGAAACAAAGGGTGTGAAATGTGGCGATAAAAGGTAGAGGCTCTTTTCCTGCAAGGAGCCGTGTCAACCGCTCTTTCATTTCCTGAGAAGCCTTGTTGGTGAAGGTTACAGCAAGAATATTGTCTGGGGGTACACCTTTTTTAAGGACGAGGTGTGCTATTTTGTGTGTCAGGGTAAGGGTCTTCCCGGTACCGGGTCCTGCGACAATCAGGAGGGGAGAACCTTTGTGTTTAACAGCCCTTTTTTGTTGTTCATTCAATTCCTCCGGAGCCGCAATTTTTTTTTTGGTTTTGGGGTTTTGGGTGTAACTGTTTGTTTTTGATTCGTTTTCCTTGTGTGTTCGAGTTTTGGTGGGAAGGATATTCCGGGGCGCCATCTCTTTTTTATTCTCAGACAGCTGTGTGGGTATAAATAGATATTTTTGAGCCTGGTTTTTTTTCCTTTCAGTTTCAGTAAAAATTCGAACCCGGCCAAACTCCCCATCAAACCCCGGAAAAATATCTATGTTCCTGTTGCGCATTTTTTTAACAGCTTCACCAAGGAGGGGAATTCCAGCATTTTCGATTTTATCTATTGAAATGTTGTGGAGAATATCGAATTCGGATCCAAGTGCCTGAAGAACGGCGTCATAGCTTCTTAACACTTTTTTAGACTGCGGCCCCACACTGTATATTTCGGAAAGAATCTCCACTAAAGGAACAATACTATAAAACGGTTTGTTTTTTTTGGGTTTTTCACCATACCCCCTATCGGCAAGCTCTTCAACCCGATATAATACTCCAAGGGTCAGGGGTTTTCCACACACAGAGCAGTTGTTGTTATTTTTCTTTGATTCCTGTGGCCACGAACGGACACCGCATTTTCTGTGCCCATCCAGATGATATTTTCCCTCTTCAGGATAAAACTCAAAGGTTCCAAGAAAATTTTGGGGGTCACCAGACTCCATTGCTTTTCTTATATGAAAAAAATCAAGTTCGGTATCAAATAGATTTGCCTCTCGGCCTAGTTTTATGGGGGAGTGGGCGTCGGAATTTGAAATAAGTGTGATATTATCAAGGTTTGATACCCGCCAGTTCATAGCAGGATCTGAGGAAAGGCCGGTTTCTGCAGCAAAAACATAAGGGGTTAAATCTTCAAAACACTCTTCAAATGAATCAAACCCTGATTTGGAACCCAACAGTGAAAACCACGGCGTCCAAATATGCGCCGGAACAAGATATGCCTCATCGGTTACACCTATAACTATTTCCAGAAGATGTTTTGCATCCAATCCCAGGATCGGCCGGCCATCAGATTTTATATTCCCAATACTGTCAAGTTTTGTGTTGAAACGGTCTGCTGTTTCAAGGTTTGGAAAAAACACAAGGTTGTGGTTTTTTCGGACCTTACCGTTTTTTTTATAAATATTACTGATTTCAGACTCCAGTATAAATCGAACCGGTGCTTTGCAAGAATCCGGTATTTTTTTATCACACTCTTTTGCAAGGTCATCCTTTAACTTAAAGAGGCCCGGTTCTGCGGGGATTAACTTTTCACCAATCTCGGAAAACCATTCCGGATGAGTAAAATCACCCGTTCCAACAACAGTTATGCCTTTAAGCTGAGCAAAAATATAAAGATTTTCAAGGTCAAGGTTTTTTGCGGTTGCTCGTGAATATTTGGAATGAACATGAAGGTCTGCGATAAATTTCATCTTTTTTTCCTGATCATTCAGATTTAATGTGTCTTGAAAAGGGGTTGAGTTCTAATGTTTTCACACAAAACCGAAGTATAAAAACTTCTTGTAACCTCTTTCCAATCAGGCTATATGCATATTTCATCTCCGTCAACTATATATGTTTTGCAATTGTAAATTCGGGGTTTAATTTTATGGGAATGTTATCATCATCTGTATCCATTACAAGATATATGGTTAAAGGAAAATTTAAGAGTGCTCTTGTCAAAACAGTTATGGAGGGGCTTAAAAAGAACACCATCATGGAAATTGATAATGAGCCGATTCAACAAACTGCCGGTTGGACCTCTTTCAGCAACCCATATCTCCCTGATTTTGAGAACACATCGTGCATTATCGGTACCTGTTTTATTTTTTCGCTGCGAATAGACAAAAAAAACATTCCGTCCAAAATTATTAAAAAACATTATACCCATGAGGTGGCTAAAAGGTTAACTGAAAGCCAAAGAGAACATTTTTCAAAAAATGAAAAAAAAGCGATAAAGGAAAAGGTGACAAACACTCTATCCCTCAGGGTTCCAGCAACCCCTAATATTTATGATGTGTTGTGGAATTATGAATCCTCTTTTTTGTGGTTTTTTTCCAATCAAAAAAAAGCCAATGAAGAGCTTGAAACAATTTTTTTAAAATCGTTTAATTTAACCCTTATAAGGCTCTTTCCTTATACCATGGCAGATCTTGCAGCAGATTTAACGGATCAAGAACACGACTTGCTCTCAACCCTTTCTCCAACAAGCTTTGTGGGGTAAACAATGTTAGATGTTTCTGTTTCATATAACCATTATAAATTTCTCGGCCATGAATTTTTAACCTGGCTTTGGTTTGTGTTGGATGTGGATAAAAACCAAACCTTTAAAATACAAAAAGATGTGGTGTCGCTTGAGGTGGATAACCGTATCGTTCTTGAAAACAGTCTCAATAATATGATTGAAAATATTACCATAAAAGGTGATGGTGCCGGTCTTGAAGAGGCAAAGCTTTCCCTTCAGAAGGGGGGGGTGGTCACAGAATGTAGTTTTTTATTAAAATCAGCCAACCAGGAGTGGCGATTCTCTATTAAAGGCGAAAGCCTTAATCTTTCATCATTAAAAACACCCGAAACGGGCCGGATTGAAACAAAAGATGATGAAGAGGGTTTTATCCTTGAAAAATTTTACCTTTATGAAAAAGTGGTTGTGGCTGTAGAAGATTTATATAAAAGGTTTATTAAGTTGAGGATTTCAAAAAACTGGGAAACAGAAACGGTTCCCGGGTTAAAAAAATGGATTAAATCGTGATTTTTTTTAAACCGATTGTTTTTTTACCTTTACTCTCCTCTACTTTATTGTAAAAGAAATAGTAACTTCATCTTTTTTGATATTTTATCGTGTCTTCTGAAAACAAGGATCTTTGGTTTTTTATTAAACAAATCAATTTGATAAGGAGAAAACCATATGAAACGGGTTGACTTTAAAAAATTGCTTTTTGGGGTAGTTTTTTTTCTGGTTGTAATCAATACGGCGGGTGCTGATAATTTTTTACAGCCAAAAACTGTTTTATTTAAAATAACCGACGAAAAACTGGATAAGGTAAAGGAAATAAAAGCAGATATTCTTGTTCCCCAAACATTCCAAGAGGGGATGGATTTTTATCGTGAAGCCGAAGAAATGTATAAAGACAACGAAGAACAGGATGAAATAAAAATATATATAAAAAAAGCCAGACAAAAATTTCAAAAAGCGATAAAGGATTCCAAAGTTTCCGGGGTTCTTTTTACAGAAACAATGCTTGCCCGGGATGATGCAATAAAAGTTAACGGCCATAAAATTGATACGCAAAGCTGGAATGATGCAGAAGAAACATTTAGAGATGCAGCCGGGGAGTTGGAGGGTGGGGATTCAGATGATGCCAAATCTTTGGGTAAAGAAGCGGAATTATTATATAGAGATGCGGAATTAAAAGCCATACAGACTAAATTTTTAAAAGAAGCATGGTCGCTTTTAAAACATGCGGAAAATATGGAGATTGATAATTACACTCCGATAACAATTAAGAAAGCGAGAACTCTTGCAAAAAAATCCGCAGCTCTTTTACACCTGCACCGTTATGACCAGAAAGAAGCAGAACAGTTGGCGCTTCAGGCAGAATATGAGGCAAGACACGCTGTTTATATGACAAAAACAATAAGACCCCTGCAAAACAACGACAGTTCTTTTGAATCTGTTTTTTTACACTCAGAAGAGCCTATTCAGAAAATTGCTTCTTCTCTCTCTATGACGGCAAGATTTGATAACGGTTTTGAGGTCCCGACCAAAAACATAACTGAAAAAATAGATAAATTAAAAAAAGAAAATATCCATCTTTTAAAAATGTTAAAAAAAGACAAGTCTGAACTATCCGATATTATTAATCAAAAAAACATTGAGCTGTCAAAATTTGAGGAAAAAGTAAATTATCTGGAAAGTCGTTTAAACCGACTTGCCAGTTCTGAAGAACAGCTTAAATTTGAAATAGAACAGGAAAAAATCAGAAAACAAAAAATAAAACGTATTAGTGCGTCTTTTTCTGCAAGCGAAGGAAAAGCCCTTTTAGATGGTAAAAACGTTATTATAAGACTGTATGGTCTTAACTTTCCCTCTGGTAAATCTGTTATAGAATCACAGTTTTTCAGTCTTTTATCCAAAGTTAAAAATTCTTTTGCGGAGTTTCCGGGTTGTTTTATCACTATTGAGGGTCATACAGATTCAATCGGAAGCGATACATTAAATCAAAATTTATCGGAAGAACGGGCCGAAGCTGTCAGGCAGTATATTATAGCCAACTCAAACATTTCTTGGGGGAGAATAAAATCAATTGGTTATGGTGAAAGAAACCCTCTTGCAAGTAATGAAACAGCTGAAGGTCAGGCAAAAAACCGCAGGATAGATGTAGTTATTCAACCGGTTACCAACTAAAACAAACTGGTATTAATATATATAATAGTTTTTATTATATTAAATCAATATTTTTTATATAAAAACTTAAAGTTAATAATAAATAAAATAAATTATAAACACCCTGTCTTTTATAATTTGTTTATAAAAAAAGAATTATAAACATCTAATATTTTACTGTCAAAAAACAGTTGTTTTTTTCCTTTTTGTTTATATTGTTTAATTATAATTTAAATAAATTTTTATATAAATATTAATAATTTGTTTGATTATTATATTTATTAACATACTATATGATGAATATGAAATATAATATAAATAATAATATAATATAAATTGTTTTATCTTTAATTTTGATATTGATATTTTATCAATATATGGCTATTTATTAAAACTTAAACCAACATCTTTTCTGTTATAATTAAAAATCAATTCATCAAATTAACTTTTATTTTAAAATACAGGATAGAGAATGAAATTTAAAATTAAAAAAAATAATATTATTGATGTATTATCAAGGGTGCAGGGAATTACGGGGAGAAAAAGCAATCTTGCAATCACAGAAAATATTCTAATCCAGACCAAAGGTGATAAAATTTTTATCGCTGCAACAGACCTTGAAACCGGTTTTGAAGGAACCTATCCTTCAAAAATAGAATCAGATGGTATTGTAACTATTAATTCAAAAAAAATATACGAAATTGTAAAAAATTTTCCAAGTGATGATATTGGTTTTGAGGAGGTTGACAACAGGTGGTTAAAGATAGGAAATGAAAATGTTTTATTTAACCTGGTGGGTATGAATCCCGATGACTTTCCGGAAATACCGCATATCGATGAAATTAATTTTTTAAATCTTAATTCATATGATTTTAAAAAAATGATTGAAAAAACAGTTATGGTAAGTGCACCGACAGAAGAAAAAAGAGCACATATACTGGGGGTAAAATTTGAGTGTATAGAGGATGATGGAGAAGCTATATTGAGAATGATTTCAACAGATGGTAAGAGGTTGTCAAAAACCGATTATTTTAATATAGAAGAGAAAATAGAGATCTCCGAAAAAGATACGGTTATTATTCCCAAAAAAGGTCTCAACGAGGTTGCAAAATTTTTAAACCATGAGGGAAAAATAAAGGTTGGAATAAAAGATAATAATTTTATTGTAAAAAAAGAAAATGAAACGATAATTATAAATCTTCTAGAAGGAGAGTTTCCTGAATATGGTGATATTATATCTGTGGGAGACGATAATGTCATTGAGGTTGATAAAGATTCTTTCAGAATGATGTTAAAAAGAATGTCTATACTAACCTCCGATGAGTATAAGGGTGTTGTTTTTAAATTTGATAAAAACACACTTGTGGTAAGAGCTGCAAATCCTGAGATAGGTGAGTCAAAAGAAAATATGAATATTGATTTTAAAGGTGATCCTATTGAAGTGGCTTTTAATCCTCAGTTTTTTATAGACACATTAAGTTTTATTGATAGTGATCATGTTTTTTTAAGAATAGTAGATGATGAACACCCTTGTTTTATCCAGGGGAAAAACGATAAATCTTTTTTAAGTGTAATTATGCCGATGAAAATATAATGAAAAAATCTTATAATGAAAACAGTATAGATGTATTAGAAGGTCTGGAACCGGTGAGACTCAGACCTTCAATGTATATTGGAAACGTAGACATGGAAGGGCTTCATCATCTTGTTTATGAAGTTGTAGACAACAGCATTGATGAAGCCATGGTTGGGTTTTGTGATACAATCAAGGTAACCATCCACACAGATAGAAGCGTAAGTGTGGAGGATAATGGAAGGGGAATTCCTGTTGGTATTCATGAAAAGGAAAAAATTCCAGCACTTGAAGTTGTTATGACCAAGCTTCACGCAGGGGGAAAATTTGATAATGACTCCTATAAGGTTTCAGGCGGCTTGCATGGTGTGGGAATTTCAGTCGTAAATGCCCTTTCAGAAATTCTTAAAGTTGAAATATATTCCGAAGGAAAAATTTATCATCAAATCTATAAAAAAGGAAAAAAAGAATCTGAATTAAAAACAATTGGTGAGACAGAAAAAAGAGGAACAAAAATTCTTTTTAAGCCCGATTTTGAAATCATGAATAAAAATGATTTCAGTTTTGATATTTTAAGCAGGCGCCTAAGAGAACTCGCTTTTTTAAACAAAGGTATAAAAATAATTATTGAAGATGAAAGAACAGATGAAATTAATAAATTTTGTTATGAGGGGGGTCTTGCAGCATTTGCAGAATATATAAACAAATCTCATACATCATTACATAATCCTATAATAATTACAGGTGAAAAAAATGATGTTCAAATAGAAGTAGCTATTCAATATAATAATACATTTAAGGAAAGAATTTTTTCTTTTGCCAACAACATAAACACCGCCGAAGGGGGTTTTCATCTTATTGGATTTAAAGCGGCATTAACCAGGACAATGAACCAATACACAACCAATGGTAATGTTCCCAAAAATCTAAAAGTAAAAATCACCGGAGATGATATCAGAGAGGGCCTTACTGCAATTATAAGTATTAAATTAAAAAACCCTCAGTTTGAAGGCCAAACAAAAACAAAATTAGGAAACAGTGAAGTAAAAGGACAGGTTGAATCACTTGTTCACGAAAAACTAAGTTTATTTCTCGAAGAAAATCCAGTTGTTGCAAAAAAAATAATTGAAAAGGCGGTTGAAGCAGCAAGGGCCAGGGACGCTGCAAAACGTGCGAGAGATCTCGCTAGAAGCAAAGGGTCTTTGATTGATTCAAGCCTTCCCGGTAAACTGGCAGAGTGCCAATATTCTGATCCCGCCGAAAGAGAACTTTTTCTTGTTGAGGGTGATTCCGCAGGCGGTTCTGCAAAACAGGGCAGAGATAGAAGGTTTCAGGCAATTCTTCCCCTTAAGGGAAAAATATTAAATGTTGAAAAAGCCCGTTTTGATAAAATATTGAGGAGTGATGAGATTAAAAATATAATTACGGCACTTGGAACAGGTGTTGGTTTAGAAGAATATAGGATTGATAAAATACGATACCACAAAGTGGTTATTATGACCGATGCGGATGTTGATGGATCACACATACGTACACTTCTTTTAACGTTTTTTTATAGACAAATGCACGAACTCATTGAAAATGGATATTTATATATTGCCCAACCACCTCTTTACAGGGTTGGCAAGGGTAAAAAGGGTGTATATCTAAAAGATGAGATGGAATATCAGGAACATATTCTCAAAAGGGCGTGTGAAAAAAAATCAATACAAACAGCAAAAAAAGAGGAGGCAATATCTGAACACGAACTGTATGTTTTTATTGGAAATCTTTATGAATATATAGAAACCTTATCTAAACACAAAAAAAGGGGTGTTCATCCTTATATAGTTGAAACATTGATAAAAGAAGAAATAAGGCATAAAAAAAGTTTTCAGGACGAAAAAACAACCATTAACATCCAAAAAATATTATCTAAAAAGGGATTTAAGGTTGATGATCCTGTCTGGAACGAAGAAAGAAATGTTTTTGAGTTGAAGGTGGGTATGGCGGACAAGGAAGGTTTAAATAAAAAAACATCCGGTTTGCAAACGATAAAAATCGGCAGGGGATTCATTCATTCCAAACTCTATCAGAAGAGCCTGGTGTTGAATGATAGAATTTCTAAATTTAACCATCCCCCATTTACGGTTTTAAACAGGGATACAGAGGGTGAAAGCAGGGTTTTTAATAACAAAGAAGAACTCTATTTTCACATGATGGAAGAGGGAAAAAAGGGAATTTCCATTCAGCGGTATAAGGGACTCGGGGAAATGAATCCGGAGCAGTTATGGGAAACAACCATGGATCCGGCAAAACGAAATATGCTTCAGGTTAAAATAGAAGATGTTGCCGAAACAGATGAAATTTTTACACTTCTTATGGGGGATGAGGTCGAACCTAGAAGAAATTTTATAAATCAGAATGCGTTGGAAGTGGGATCTCTTGATATTTAACATATATATTTTTAGATAGTATCCTGTTTTTTTTAGGATAAAAGGCCAAAACATCAATTAAATTTTGGCCTTTTGTTTTTGATAAAAAGCGTAATAAAATCAATATAATTTATAACAATCGGAGTTGTAACAACCCTTCTGGGGTAATTTTTAAAAGAGACCGGTAAAGATGGATTATAGAGTAGCGATAAACGGATATGGAAGAATCGGCAGATCTATTCTCCGTGCATTATATAAATCCACCCACCATAAAAACATTAAGATTGTTGCGATTAACGAGTTGTTTGATTTAAAAACAATCGCCCATTTAACAAAATATGATACAACTCATGGACGTTTTCCAGGCTTTGTTGGAACAAAAGAAAACGGTCTTAATATAAACAAAGATTACATAAACGTTTCATTTTTTAAAGAAATCGAGGATTTACCCTGGGCAGATCTGAATATTGATGTTGTTTATGAATGCACTGGTTCGTTTACAACCAGAGCCAAAGCCGAACAACATATCAAAAGCGGAGCAAAAAAAGTGATTTTTTCCAACCCGGCTGATAATGACGTTGATGCAACAATTGTTTTCGGGATAAATGAAGATACCATCGAGGTTAACCATAAAATTATTTCAAACGCATCCTGTACAACCAATTGTGTTATTCCGGTTTTAAAAATAATCCATGATGAGTTTGGTATTGAATGTGGAACTATCACAACCCTTCATTCCATGATGAATGATCAACCTGTAATAGATGCATACCACAGCCGGGATTTAAGGCTGACAAGGTGCGCCGGCCAGTCAATTATTCCTGTTGACACAGAGCTTGCAAAAGGAATTGGTCGAATTTTACCCGAATTAACCGGCCGATTTGAAGCTGTTTCTATGCGCGTGCCGACAATAAATGTCTCGGCAATGGATATCACACTTATTGTAAAAAGAGACACAAATTCAAACCAGGTAAACGGTGTATTAAAAAAGGCGATAAAGGGCAGACTATTGGATGTTTTGGGGTATACCGAAGAACCCCTTGCATCATGTGACTTTAACCATGACAGCCGATCATCTATTGTTGATGGAAATCAGACCAGGGTTAGTGGCTCCCGGCTTGTAAAGGTACTTGCGTGGTTTGACAATGAATGGGGTTATGCCAATCGAATACTGGATACAACAGCTGCTCTCATGAAAGTTAATACAGCCGATAAAAACCCATTAAAAAACTAAGAAATTTTATTTTTTCTATAACGTTTCTTGTTTTGCGATCACCATTGATTTTTTAAAAAAAAACATAACAAGATGTTTACAACCCTTGTTTTGATGGCTTCTTATAAGGTCAACGATATGTAATAACCGCGCCCCCCCCTCACCAGAAGGATCACAATAGATGTTTTTTGACGGAATTTAACGATCGCCTTTTTAAAGTCTTCTATATTATTTATGGTTTGATCGTTGATTTGACGGATTATATCACCAGGGGCTACCCCAATACGATACAGGTAAGAATTGGGATTGAGCATATCGATCTCGACACCCTTTTGTGATGAAAGGGAAAGATCTTTAACCTTTATCCCGATAAGTTGATATGCAAGGGGTATCGCATTTTCAACCGGATAAATTTTTGTTTTAATTTTAAACAATTTCTTTTTTCCATCCCTCCAGATCATAACTTCTATAACCTGTCCCGCTGAAACCCCCTTCATGATTGCCGTATAGTCATCAAGCGAAGCTATAGGTTTTTGATTTAAGGAAAGAATTATATTCCCTTCAACAATACCGGTTTTTTCAGCAGGGCTCCGACGTTCGACCTCCTTGACAACAATCCCCACCTTCCCGGGAATCTGAAGATAATGAGCCAGTCCGGAGTCAATGTTTTGTAAAACAATACCGGTCCAGGCTGGGATAACTTCTCCATATTTAATCAAATCAGATAAAATTCTTTTTGCTTTATTGATTGGAATGGCAAATCCGATTCCCTGAGCATCGGCATATATTGCTGTATTTATTCCAACAAGTTTCCCGTTAATATCCAGAAGAGGGCCGCCGCTATTCCCCGGATTGATCGAGGCATCTGTTTGAATAAAATTATAAAATACCCTTTCCTCTGTTTTGATGCTTCGATTTAAAGCACTGATTACACCGGTTGTAACGGTATTGGAAAAGCCAAAGGGGTTTCCAATTGCAATGACCGTCTCTCCAATCATCAGAGCATCCGAATTTCCCATTGAAATATCCGGCAAAGGGGTATCTGTTTTTATTTGCAACACAGCAAGATCCGAATCCGGGTCCACACCAACAACAAGAGCCTTGAACTCACGCTCATCCTTTAGTGTTATGGTGATATTTCCAGACCTTGTTATCACGTGAGCGTTTGTGAGGACAAACCCCCTTTTTCCATCAATAATCACCCCTGAACCAAGGTTGCTTCGCTTAATGTTGCGCTGATAATCTCGATCAAAAAAATTTTTAAAAAACGAATCAAATTGAGGTGTTAAACCAAAACCGGAAAAGGGGTTGGTCTGCATGCGAACCTGATATTCCGAACTGATATTTACAACAGCGGGGCTAACAATCCGAACAGCTTCCACCACAGCGTTTTTTCTGGAGTATTCAGCGCACAGGTTGTTTTGTGTAAGGAAAATACAAAAAAGTGTAAAAAAAATTAATTTTGTTAAAGAAAAAAATTTTATATTGTTAAACATGGTAAAATTTGGCATGGTGTTACGCTCTTTTATTGACAGATTTATCGGTTGAAATTATTTTTTATATAAGTTTGGAAACTAATTACCATGAGAAAAGATATGGTTCAAGATATCTTACCGCTTGTTGAAAAACCCAGTCGTTATCTGGGAACGGAAACAAATACCATAAAAAAAAACCCCGATGGGGTCAAAGTAAAAATGTGTCTCGCCTTTCCGGATCTATATGAAATCGGAACATCCCATTTTGGATTACAGATTCTTTATCACATTTTAAATAAACATCCGCTGGTTGCCGCAGAAAGAGTATTCACACCGGCAAGAGATATGGAATCTCATCTTCGAAACACCAAAACCCCGCTGTTTTCATTAGAGTCAAAAACACCCTTACAAAAAATGGACATCATCGGGTTCAGTTTGCTGTACGAGCTTAATTATACAAACATACTTACAATGTTAGATCTTTCCGGAATTCCTTTTTTTGCAGGTGAAAGAGATGATTCTTATCCATTAATAATAGCAGGGGGGCCCTGTATGTGCAACCCTGAACCTGTGGCTGATTTTTTTGATGCGGTTGTTGTAGGTGATGGGGAGACAGTAATAATTCAAATGGCGGAAACATGGATTCAATGGAATGCATCTCGCGAAAAAGATAAACATGATTTATTACAGAGCTGGTCAAGGATAGAGGGTGTCTATATTCCCTCTTTTTTTCAAGCAACGTTTGATAATAGCGGTTTTCAAATAATTGAGCCGGTTTATCCGGAATATGCTTGTGTCAATCGTGCTATCATAGGTGATCTGGAAAGAGCTCCATTTCCGGATAAGCCTGTTATTCCGTATGGACGTCCGATTCATGACCGGCTTCGTCTTGAGGTGGCAAGGGGGTGCACGAGGGGATGCCGATTCTGTCAGGCAGGAATGATATATCGGCCTGTTCGGGAGCGTTCTGTCTCAAAACTTCTTTCCATAGTTGAAAAATCGATTTCAAAAACAGGCTATGAAGACATTTCGCTGCTTTCCTTAAGCACTGGAGATTATGGGTGTCTGTCTTTGTTGATGCAGGAGTTGATGGCAAAATATTCTTCCAGGCATATAGCAGTTTCATTGCCGTCTGTACGGGCGGGAACACTTACGACAGAGCTGATGAACCTTATTAAAAAGGTCAGAAAAACCGGTTTTACAATCGCTCCGGAAGCGGGAACCCAGCGTCTTCGAGATGTAATTAATAAAAATTTAACGGAAAACGAGATATTTGAAACAGTCTCTCTTGCATTTGAGATGGGTTGGCAGACCATAAAGCTTTATTTTATGACGGGTCTTCCAACCGAAACAGAGGAAGATTTAAAGGGCATTGCAGACTTTGTCCGGCGTTTTAAGAAAGAAAAAGCAGGAACAAGGCGATTCCGAAAAATAAACGTAAGCGTAACCACCTTTATCCCCAAACCCAACACTCCGTTTCAATGGGCCAGTCAGATATCCCTTGCCGATTCAAAAGAAAACATCCAAAAACTTAAAAAAAAATTAAAGATACCGATGGTTTATTTTAAATGGCAAAACCCGGAAGCAAGCCTTCTTGAGGGGCTTTTCGCAAGAGGTGATAGAAGGCTGAGTTCCCTTCTTGTGGCGGCATATAAAAAAGGCTGTCGATTCGACGGATGGACGGAATTTTTTAACTTCAGGTTGTGGAAGGAAGCGCTTGAAGAGGTCGGAGTTGATGTGGACTTTTACACAGCACGGCAAAGAGATATAAATGAACCGCTGCCATGGGACCATATTCAATCCGGCATTACAAAAGAATATCTCGAATGTGAATGGAAAAAGGCTGTAAAAAGTCAAATCACCCGGGATTGCAGAACCGGAAAATGCAACAAATGCGGTGTTTGTGATTTTAAAACAGAAGAGCCGAAAGTTTACAACCTGCAAAACCAAAAGGATATCAGGGTATCTCCTTTTCAAGAAGATTTGGAATGCGACAAGGGGGTTTATAAAATTACCTATACAAAACAAAAACAGGCCAAATATTTCGGTCATCTTGAATTTGTCGGGATCATATTGAGGGCGATAAGGCGTGCCGGAATATCTGTTCGTTATTCAGAGGGTTATCATCCAAAACCTAAAATATCATTTAACGATCCGCTTCCTTTGGGAATTGAAAGCAACAGGGAGTTTTTTATTGTAACAGCAGATAGCATCGAAAAACCTGAAGAAACAAGAAACAGCTTAAACCGGCAATTGCCGGACGGAATAGATGTTTTGGATATTACGACCATATTAAGCCCGAAACACACGGAGCAAAAAGATGAAGTCTGTTTTGAGGTTACTTTAAAACAAGGCTGTTTTAATAAAAACAAGAGCTCTGAATTTTTTGCCTCCAAGACGTTTTTGTTGGAACGCAGGAATCGAAAAGGAAAGTTGAAAAAAATTGATCTTAGGTATATGGTAAAAGAGCTTCATCTGCCGGATCCGAACAGGTTAAAACTTATCATTCGCAATGATACTGGAAAAACGTTAAGGCCGCTCGATGTTCTTACAAAGGTGTTTGCCTTGTCTGAAGAGGAAGCCAGGCAGGCGAATATTGTTAAAACAAGTTAATTTTCAACAAGGTGTTGTTTTCTCCACCCGTAATTGTTCCGGTTTTACCGGGTTAGGTCAAGAAATCAAGATGTACAAAGAGCTTATAATAAATACAACGGAACACGAAACAAGAGTATCTCTTTTAGAGGACGGAACCATTGTTGAGCTTTTTATAGACAGGGGGGACGATTCGAACATTGCCGGCAATATTTACAAAGGCAGGGTTCAGAGAGTGCTTCCCGGAATGCAGGCCGCTTTTGTTGACATAGGGCTTCAGCAGGCGGCGTTTATTTATGTGGATGACGTCCTTGGAGATGTATATGGTGAGATAGAAGATTTTTTCTTAAAGAGCGCGAACGAGGTGGATGACGATGGTTCCGAGAATGAAAATGTAATGCTCACCACAGACTATGAGAAACCGATTGTTCCAATTGAGGAGCTCATTTCCGAAGGCCAGGAAATACTTGTTCAGGTCGCAAAATCTCCTATTGGAAGCAAGGGGGCAAGGATAACCTCACACATCTCCCTTCCTGGTCGTTTTCTGGTGCTTATGCCGACGGTTAATCATATCGGAATATCAAGAAGAATTGAGGATGAGGATGAGCGTACAAGACTCAAGGATGTGATCTGTGATTTGAGAGAGAAAGATTATGGTTACATTGTAAGAACGGCGGGAGAAGGTGTTGGAAGAGATAGATTTGAAAAAGAAATGCATTTTCTCATTAATCTGTGGAATAAAGTACAGAAAAAACACCAGGCTGCCTCTGCGCCCGCGTTGCTGCACAAGGAGCTCACAATTACGCTTCGAGCTGTTCGCGATCTTTTAACCGATGAAGCGGATAAGCTTATTGTGGACTCCTCGGAAGCCTACCAGTCTGTTCAGTCTTTTCTTCAGGAATTTATGCCGGGCTTAAAAGATTCAGTTGAATTATATAAAGGAAAGGAACCACTATTTGACGCTTATAATCTCGAAGTGGATATTTCTCGTGCACTAAAGAAAAAGGTTTGGCTTAAATCCGGTGGGTATATTGTGATAGAGCAGACCGAAGCTCTGATAGCTATTGATGTGAACACCGGCAGATATGTGGGTAAGCATAATTTTGAAGAAACAATCTTAAAAACAAATTTGGAGGCAGTAAAAGAGATTGCTTACCAGATCAGGCTACGAAATCTTGGTGGAATTATCATAATTGATTTTATCGACATGGAAAAACTCGTAGACCGCGAAAAGGTGTTTAGTGCGCTAAAAGATGCCCTTAAAAAGGACAAGAGCAAAACCAACGTATTGCCCATGTCGGAGATGGGGCTGATTCAGATGACTCGAAAACGAGTTAGAAAGTCTTTGTCCAGAATATTATGTGAACCCTGTTTTTACTGTGATGGTGATGGATATCTTATTTCGAAGCAATCAATCTGTTACAATATTTTTAGAGAAATTTTACGCGAGGCACAGGATATGGCTGGAAATCGGTTTACATTGAGGGTTAACCCTGAAATCGCTGATTATCTGCATGGAGAGGAGAACCACCTTGTTTCATCTCTCGAAAAAATACTGAATAAACAAATTGTTATCTACCCAAATTCGAGATTTCATGTTGAAGAGTTTGATGTTTTTGAAATAATCAAAAATTGACGGCACAAGAAATGGATTGGCTGAATATTTAATATAATAATAAAAATACAAAGGGTTCTTGACATAAATTTATATTTATGATTATTAAATCAGGTTGAACCTTCGAGTTTAACATATCGGACAGCGGACTTACTGTTCATAAATTAAAAATTCAACATATCTGGTTCTATTGGAATCTTTTGATATTTAGAGGTTATTATTATGAAAAGGACATATCAGCCAAGCAGAATTAAACGTGCCAGGACACATGGTTTTAGAAAAAGAATGTCGACAAAACAGGGAAGAAGAATAATAAACAGGCGAAGAGCAAAGGGGAGAAAAAGATTAACCGTTTAAACAGAGCTGAAAGAATCTTGTAAAATTGATTAGGCATCATTTTAAAAAATCGGCAAGAATTCTTAAACGGACCGAGTTTGTCAAACTTTCTAAAAATGGCCAAAAGCTCAAAAATGAGCACTTTATCGCAGTGGTCGTACCCGGAGGATCGGAAACAACTAGACTCGGCATTACAGTCACAAAAAAAATAGGATGTGCCGTCATCCGAAACAGGATTAAACGTTTTATTCGTGAATACTTTCGTTTAAACAGACATCGTATCACGGGGAAATGGGATATTAACATTATTTCCAGGAAGAAGGTTTTTGCAATATCCTCAAAACAGGCATTTTCCTCACTGGAAAAGATATTTGACGAGTTGGCAAAAAAAATTGATCGTTAAACAAACCGTATTGTTTTTTATCAAGCTTTACCAGATCATATTGTCTCCAATCCTGGGACCCGCTTGTCGTTTCTATCCATCCTGCTCTGAATATGCCTACCAGGCCGTTTCTCGATATGGCGTGTTTAGGGGAGCCTTTCTGTCCTGTAAAAGGTTTTTGCGGTGTCATCCTTTTAATTCGGGTGGCTTTGATCCCGTACCCTGAATGCATGAACAGTCTATCGTTAATGTCAATCCTCTTGAGGCCCGCCCGATATAACTTCAACCCGGATTTCCAGTTAAAATTTTTTACTGGTTTAGAGGTGTAACTGTTGAGAAGGAATTTACTGCAGCGAAAGCCGCAACGATTATATATCAAAAGCGATATGTGACAAGAGCACATAAGTTAATATTAGGAGATCATAATGGAACAGGCTCGAATGTTTCTGGCCATAGCACTATCTTTTTTGGTTTTTTTTGTCTGGAACTATTTTTTTGTGGAAAAACAGGATGTGAATCCTCCCGAGCAAAATATTCCTGTAACCAAGCAGCAGCCGGAGCCGGTTCAGCAACCGATTGTTCAAACCGAAAAATTTGAAAAACAGAGCCCTCTGCAGGAGGTACCGAAAAAATCGGAAAAAGAACCTCGTATTATCACGGTGGAGACGCCTTACTTTACTGTTCGGCTTTCAGAAAAGGGGGCCTGTTTTAAGAGCCTTATATTAAAAAACTATCGAGAAAAAGTATCACAAAGTTCCGATTTTAAAGAGATGATCTCAAAAGAAAACACAATTGGAACAATTATTGAGAGTTTTTCCGCCAACAGTGTCGAAGATTTAAATGGCGCTGTCTTTACTGCATCGGCATTATCGGACAGGATTCGTGTTGATGAATCTTCAAAAAAACTGACGTTTTCCTGGATGTCAAAGAAGGGAGTTGTAATTGAAAAAACATACACCTTTTATCCGGACAGATATTTAATAGATCTTGATCTTTCCATTTTGAATAAATCAGACACCGTTATCAATGACAACCTGGAGATTTCTCTTGTAAATAAAATTTCTGAAAAGTCAAGCCGTTACGGCTTTGAAGGCCCGAGCGCTCTTATTAATGATAAACTTGAAAAGGTTGAGCTGGACGACATTGATGAAAAGAACAGTTTTATCGGCAATATTAAATGGGTGTCGATGCAGGACCGCTATTTTATTTCAAGCCTGATTCCAAGGCAGAAAAACGCGGCTGCAATGAAACTATACCTTGAAGAAAACAGATCGCTGAAAACAGCTTACAGCTGTCCTGTACCATCTCTTAGCCCTGGAGAGATACAACGGATTGGTCTTCAGATTTTCATGGGGCCAAAAAGTGTTTCAATTTTAAAGGAAGCCAATGCAGAATTGGATCTTGCCGTGAATTTTGGTTTTTTTGACTTTATTGCAAAGCCATGCCTCTGGTTGATGAATTTTTTCTACAGCTACATACCGAATTATGGAATAGCGATAATCATTATTACCGTTCTGATAAAAATTCTCTTTTGGCCGCTTGGTTCAAAAAGTTACAAATCAATGAATGAAATGAAAAAACTGCAGCCCCTTATGGCAGAGATCCGGGAAAAATATAAAGATGACAAAAAGCGAATGAATGAAGAGGTTATGGGGTTGTATAAGACTTATAAAATTAACCCCATGGGTGGATGTCTGCCGATGGTGGCCCAGATTCCTGTATTTTTTGCACTTTATCAGATGCTGTACGGTGCGATTGAGCTGAGACACGCGCCTTTTTTGGGTTGGATTAATGATCTGTCCGCCCCTGACCGCCTTTTTGAATTTGGGTTTAGTGTTCCATTTATGGAGCCGCCTTATGGTATCCCGGTGCTTACCATTATTATGGGTGCTACAATGTTGATGCAGCAGAAACTGCAGCCGCCTGCCGGCGATCCCATGCAGGCGAAAATGATGATGATGATGCCGATTGTATTCACCGTTATTTTTATTAATTTTTCATCAGGACTTGTTCTGTATTGGCTTATCAATAATATTCTATCGATCGCACAGCAATATTATATATCAAAAACAAAAGCATGATTGACGGAGGGTGTTCATGAAGCCTGGTTTAGACTTTGTAGGCAAAAATGTAAAAGAAGCTGTTGAAAAAGCCTCTGAAGAGCTTCAAGTTCCGACGGATAAAATTAAATATGACGTAATATCAAATGGTTCCAGCGGTATTTTTGGTCTTGTCGGTGTAAAAAAAGCGAAAATACGTGTCTCTCATCCCGGTTCTGAGCGCAAAAAGGATAAAACCTCGAAAACCGGTCACGATGAAAAGGACAGAGTTAGAGAAGAAAGTATAAAGTCTCTTGTTGATGAAGCCTTTAACGGTACTGGATATAAAAAGAAAAGTGATGGTTTGAGAGAGCCTGAAAAATTTTTAAAGCCGGATGGGGCATCAAAAATTGATAAAACAGACATAGATCTATCTTCGGAGCAAATTCAAATCGGGATCGATTCACTTCAAAAGATTATCGATCTTATCACCACGGATGCCAAGGTGTCCGTGGAAACAGAACAGAATCGAGTCATGTTTAATATTGTTGGCGGCAATGCCGGGGTGCTGATAGGCAAAAGGGGACAGAATCTTGAGGCGATTCAATATCTGATAGATAAAATTGTTAACAAGAAAAGTGAAAAAAGAATTCGTCTTCAGGTCGATGTTGAAGGGTATTTAAAAACCAGAAGAGAAAACTTGACCAAGCTTGCAGAAAAACTGGCAGAAAAAACAAAAAAGACAGGCAGGCCCTCAACAATCGGGCAAATAAGCGCTCAAGACAGAAGAACCGTTCATCTTACTTTAAAAGCAGACAAAGAGGTAAGAACTCAAAGCATCGGGGATGGATATTATCGAAAACTTGTTATTTTTCCGCGAAAAAGAAATTACAAAAGAAAAAGGCATAACGGGAAAGTTTCTGCAGACAGATAGCGTCGGAATACTCTTAATAAATGAAAAGGCGACCTGGCTAGTTCGCTTTATCCATGGATGGCTGTAAGTTTTCAAAGCGCAGCGATGCCCTTAATACATAAACGATAGTCAGTACAAGAGCGGGCAGCTATGAGCCACTCTACAATTACCGCAATAGCAACTCCTGCCGGTCAAGGTGGAATTGGAATAATTCGAATATCCGGTCCGGAAGCATTTTCGATCGGTTCATCTGTTTTTTATCGTGCCGGAAATCAAGGTAACAATTCGAGGCTTCTTGACAACATTAAAACAAACCATTTTTACTATGGTTATGTTCGATCTCAAGGTGAAAATAAAATAATTGACGAAGTTCTGGTCAATTTTATGAAAGCGCCCCACACTTATACAAGGGAAGATGTGGTCGAAATACAGGGTCATTCCGGGATTCAAACCCTTAAATCAATACTGGATATCGTAATTCAAAAAGGAGCGAAACTGGCCCAGCCCGGAGAGTTTACCAAAAGAGCTTTCCTGAACGGAAGAATCGACCTTACACAGGCGGAAGCAGTTATCGATCTGATAAACGCAAGGTCCAGCCTTTCTCTTGAAATCGCGGTCTCTCAAATATCCGGCAGTTTAAAAAGAAAAATATCTGATATCAGAACGGCTCTTTTGGAAATTCTTTCTCAAATCGAAGCGGAGATTGATTTTCCGGAAGATGTGGAAGACAGTTTCAACCGGAAGGAGATGCTCTCCCGGGTACAGCATCAAGTGATAAAACCGATTCAAAAATTAATCAGGAATCACAACAACTCGTTTCTGTTAAAAAAGGGAATCAAGGCGATAATCGTCGGTGCACCCAACGTCGGTAAATCCAGCATTATGAACCGTCTTTCAAAAAGAGACAAATCAATTGTCACACCATATCCCGGGACAACGAGAGATCTTATTGAAGAGCATGTTGATTTTTTTGGTGCACCAATGGTTTTGACCGACTCAGCCGGCCTTCACTCTTCAGACGATCCAATTGAAAAATTGGGTATTGAGAGAGCGATCAAACAAATACAAATGTCAGACCTTGTTTTGTTTATTCTCGCGGCAGGCGTGAAACCAACCCAGAACGAATTGGGGATATTCAAGCTTATAAAAGACAAACAGATCATCATTGTTCATAACAAATCCGACCTGGTGATGGATGGCAAAGCTTTTGATATGCCCAAAGAGTTTAAAAATGCATCCAATATATCTGTTTCCGCCCTGAAAGGTTTTGGCTTCAACCGGCTAAGAACTGAAATCGAAAAAAAAATTAACCAAAAAATTAAAGACTTTGACGATCCGATTGTTCCCAATTTGCGTCACACGAAAGCCTTGGAAGATGCACGGGCTTCGGTTGAATCGGTTTATGAGGGACTGTTAAACAGTTTGCCCAGAGACCTCCTTGCCGTTGACCTTGGGGAGTCTATCCGGCACCTGAGCGATATTACCGGTGAAAATCCAACCCCGGATATTTTGGACCGTATTTTTAGTGAGTTTTGTATCGGAAAATAATGTTGACGCACTCATAAAAAGGCACAAATATGATGGCAACGTAAAAAGTTCAAGTTCAAGGCGAGCGAATCAAGAGGAATGAGTCGTAGTTAACCTACACCGCAGTGACGATTGATGAAGCTCAACAAAGAAATTGGACTTTTTACGAAGCCATCAATGTTTCACGTGAAACAATTACATGATAAAAACCTTTTGCCGGAAGAGGGGGAACCTCCAGGATGACATCGTTTGAAATCGACTTGAAACCGTTTTTTAAAAAATATGAAGAGCTTGTTGGAGTAATCGATAACATATTTGGCCGGGTAAAAAAGAAGTGCGGAGATCGGGTTTGCTGTAAAACAGGGTGTTCGGACTGCTGCAATGCCTTGTTTGATTTAACGCTGATAGAGGCTCTGTATATTAACCATCGTTTTAACGAAAACTTTACCGGTAAAGACCGCGAAGAGATAATTGAGAGAGCGAACAGGGCGGACCGAAAAGCCTATAAGATTAAAAGAAATGCCTATAAAATGCATGAAAAAGGTGAAAACGAAGTGAAGATACTCGCATCGGTCGGGGCGGAGCGTGTCAGGTGCACGCTTTTAAACATGAAAGAACTGTGTGACCTGTATTCCTATCGGCCGATCACCTGCCGTCTTTATGGAATACCCACAGCAATTCAAGGGATGGGGCACACCTGCGGCAAGTCAGGTTTTAAAGAAGGGGTTCAGTATCCGACGGTGAATATGGATAAAATTCATGATAAGCTATATGAAATTTCAGCGGAACTGGTGGCGTTTATTAAAACCAAACATCTAAAAATGGCTGATATTCTTATGCCGGTCTCAATGGCTTTGCTGACAGATTTCAGTGATGAGTATTTGGGAATAACTGAAGAGGATGATAAAAAGGAGTCAAACAATGGCCAAATTGTCTCCAGAGGATGATAAACGAAAAAAGGCGGTCTTCGACTGCATGTCACCAAGGCGACAGAAGCACATTCTTAAAAAAGGTTATGATCAATGGGATCCTTTTGAAGAACCAAAGGACCCTATTGACATGCGTAAAGACAAGACAAGGAGAACGAGCCAGTCGCTCATCCGGGAGTTTCTTCAAAGCAGGCTTATAGAAGATTACAGTAATGATTTTGGAAGGGGGGCCTTTGATATCTGCCTTGGGATAATAAACGAAGAGGAAAGATACCTGGGGATGTATGAGTTTTCCTGCTGGTATAATGAGCTGTTAAAAATGGAAGGATATGAATAATCTGCTTGAGGGGTGGTTCTTTTGTTTCTGATTTTCCATTTTGAGTCATCTGCTGAGATACGTTTCCCCATTACACGATAGCCACTCTTTTCACTATAGATTCATATTTTATTTTCCCACCCTTAAAATTTTATAGAGCCTCTATCTGGAAAAGTCCATGGAAGCTTCAATTTTGAGAGAGATAAAGAAAAAAACAATTGAAATTCTCTCAGAGTCCGAAGAAAAGTTCACACCAATCAGAATAGAAAGCGCGCTGGTAAAAGAGTTTGCAGATAAAAAGGTTGTTAAAAAAGCTCTACGGGAGCTGATTTTGCAGGGCGAACTTTTTTATACCTATATTCACGGCAGTTCATTTATCGAAAAATCAGTCAATAAACCCTTGAATGTTTCGAATCGAATCGTCCTTGTTCCCGCTGGAATGCATGCGGATTGTAATCCCGGAAGGGTGACGGTAAGGATTATTCATGGCGGTTCTTTTGGAAACGGTCATCATCCCACCACGAGGATTTCACTCAGAGGGATCGATTTTGTTTTGAACAGAGGGGTTTTCAGAGAGCAGGAACTCAAAAAGGGGGCGCTTGACATCGGAACAGGATCGGGGATTCTTGCCATAGCAACTGTAAAGCTCGGGATTAAAAAAGCAGTTGGAATTGATATTGAGGCCATTGCAAGAAAAGAGGCCATTGAAAATGTCAGGGTTAACGGGCTTGCCGGCAAATAGAGATAGCAGATACGGAGGTCGATATGATTTCAGGAAGCTTTTCTCTCATATCGGCTAATTTAAGATCTCCCACGTTAAAACAGCTGGCTCCTCATGTTGTCAGGATGCTGATGTTCCGGGGTGTTGTTGTGCTTTCCGGAATCAGGGAGGAAGAGCTTTCATCAATTCGTGATTTATATGAGAAGGAAGGTTTTCATTGTATATGGGAGGAAAAAGCAACAGGGTGGGCTGGCCTTGTTTTTGAAAGAAGGGGATCGTGATTTTTTTATCCTTAAAACGGGAAAACTTTTTCGATTGACAAAACACCCCCTGGCGTCTCTTCTTGGGACCTGTGGGCGGACTTGCAAAAAACACATGTTGCGGTATTGGCTGGCGATAGGAAACGCAATATGTGGGATTTGAGGGCGTCGGTTTTTTAGGATGTCCCGACAAATTTTTTTATCAAACCCAAGTCATTTTCAAAACATGTCGTATTCCATATTTTTGAGATGGCTTATAGTTGTCGCTTGGGCCGTGTTGTGATAGAAGAAAGAGAGATGAAATCCGTGAGGCAATGTTTAAATCAGAAAGGCATTTTTTAACTGACCAGTTGAAAGTTTTCCAATGGCGAAACATACAGGAATGAGTGTTTGATATGAAACGAATTTTGGTTATGGACGACGATGACCAGCTCCGTGCAATGCTGCAACTGCTGCTTGAAAAAAACGGATATGAGGTTCTCTCGGCGGAAAACGGAAAAATCGGGCTCAAGCTTTTTTATGAGAAGGGTGCCGATCTGATTATTACAGACCTTATTATGCCTGAAAAAGAAGGTTTGGAAACGATTATAGAACTTCATCAAAACGTTCCAGGCTTGAAAATTATTGCTATTTCCGGAGGAGGGCGTATCAGACCAGAGGGTTATCTGAAGCTGTCGGAAAGTTTGGGTGCGGATAGATCGTTCAAGAAACCCTTTAACAATAAGGAGTTGCTGTCGGCTGTATCAGAGCTGCTCGCATGATTTTGTATCTTTGAAGCAGACTGTTTAAGTTATTCGTTAAAATACTATTCCAATTCGAATGAGTCATAAGAATTTTTCACGGTTTTTTATGGTTTATCCACTTTGATAATTCTTACAATGAAGTTCGGTAAATGCTGAGACGATCGAATTGAAAAAACAAAAAAAAGCAGAGCCATTTCTGGCTCTGCTTTTTTCATCAGATGCTTTAACCGTGAAATATTTTGAATTCACGGAACCAATCGTACCCTTTTCCGATTGTCATCTTATGGACAGATCGTAGGATCTCCACAGTCTACACACTCCTGATTTTTCCATTTATTGGGAGTTCGCATCATGTGCTTGAGCCATTCAGCGTAAGACGTTCCTCCGGACTCTTCTGTATAAAATTTGGAAGACATCATAACCGTATGATCTGTTCCTGCAGCGATGTAATACCTGTAGTTTGGAGCTGCTGCTGCTGTACCATATGCTGATTCGAGCATTTGATTATGCCAATCACACCAGACTAAAGGCCAAGTTCCCCAGGCTCCAGGATTGTTGATGTTAAGCATTACATTGTAGAAGAAAGTTTGATTCCAGTCAAAAGCCGTTGTGTATTGGCCTGTTTTGTCCCATGGATGTGCGGCAGCAATATCTGTGAACACTTGTTCCATAGTCATGTCTTCAGTATAGCCATCCGGGAAAATCCAGTCCGGTAACTGCACATTCCAGTTATAAATGCCTTGAGTCTGGAAAGTTCCTCCTAATATACCATTGCCGGCATCACCTAGGAGATAGCCATTTGCCCAAGGGAAAGATTGCTTTATATACGGAAAAGCCATAGTTGCTCCGTAACTTCCTGCGCTGGAACCTGTAACGAAAATACTTCCTGGATCTATTTCAGATTTTTTTAAATAATCTAATACTGCTTGAAAATTGACAAAACCGCGATGCTTAATTTCAGTACCATAGTAGTTCGCATCATTGGCTCCCCAAAACAGGTCGCCGGTGCAGTAAGGAACATACACGAACCCCCAGTCTTGAAATGGGTTATCTTTTCCCTTTGTTTGATCAAATATTCCACGTCCCGCCATGTCGTCTGTAAACATGTATAATTCTTCAGACTGATACTGAGTATATGTGGGAGCAGCCACACAGTTCATATAGTCCCAGCACCCACCGCCGCCTTGAAAAAATATCACCAGATTGTTTTTTTTGCCGCCCTTTACAAAAAAGGTAAAGTCACAATCGGGAGTGCCTGGAGCGTTTGAGCATGCCGGTGTAAGGCCGTTGTATTCAAATCCTTCGGGATTTATTTCTGTCCATTGGTCCGGCAGGCCCCCGGCAAAAGAAGCTGAAGCAATTAGCAAAGAAGACAAGATAAAAAAACTGACTTTAAACAAATTGAAGCGTTTCATTTTTCCTCCTTTTAAATATCCATAATAGGTTTGACGAACAAAAAAGCCGGGCTGTCCTCTTTGGGCAACCCGGCTATCTAAATCAACAGGGAGAATACAACTACATCTGATTCAACTAAAATTTTATAGACCCGCAGCTTTCCGTCGCTGTTTCACAACAGGTTTGGCCATAGTACAAAGTTCGTATCCAAATGAATACAAAACATTGTTCACACGAAAGATAGGTGTTTGTCAAGATATGTTTTAAAATGAAAGGATGTGGAGCCATAATTTACGGGGGGTGAAAAATATGGGGTTCTATCGTTCGTGTTGCCAAACAACAAATTTGTTAAAAATAAACAATTAAAATACAAAAGTGTAATATATAAGGGGGGCAGCAGCAAGGGTTTTTAAGATGGTTGTTATAAAAGGCCAATAAAATTAATATGTTGTCTGGTTGATTTATGGGGTGTCTCTTTGTGGCACATGGCTTGCTATTGAAACAGAAAACCCGTTTACTGGATTTACTGTTTTTCTAAAAACAGCAACAAAGGGAGATCAAATTATAGATGTTTTTTATATACGCGATTAAGGCAGGGGCAAAATCGATTCGGATAAAAGGTTTTTGGTTCTGAAAAAGACAATCGAAAGAATTCTACGGGTAATTTTTTATACACATAAAAATAATTTGTTGGGGGAGGAGAAAAATATGAAAAAAAAGAGTTTGTTTTTAATATGCCTCCTGGCATTTGTCCCATTTTCATATGCCTTCGCAGGGGAAGATGTTTTGAATACCGGAGATACAGCCTGGATTATTGTTGCAACTGCGCTGGTAATGGTGATGACACCTGCAGGGCTCGCTTTATTCTATGGTGGAATGTCCAGGTCAAAAAATCTTTTAAACACTTTCGCGATGACTTTTGTCTCATACTGTATCGGAAGTATTGTCTGGATGCTTTGGGGATATTCACTTGCTTTTGGTCCGGATAAAGCAGGGATCATCGGAGGATTGGATCATGTTTTCATGCGGGGAATCGGTGTTGACAGTCTTACCGGTACTATTCCAACCTATCTTTTCGCTCTTTTTCAGATGACATTTGCAGGAATCACTGTGGCTCTTGTTTTGGGATCGATTGTGGACAGAATGAAATTTTCATCGTGGATCGTTTTCAGTATTTTATGGATAACCTTTATCTATTGCCCGATCGCCCACTGGGTCTGGGGAGGTGGATGGATGGCTGAAATGGGAGCGCTTGATTTTGCCGGAGGAAATGTTGTTCATATAAACGCCGGTGTTGCCGGCCTGGTTTTGGCCCTTGTGGTTGGAAAGAGAAAGGGATATGGAAAAGAGGTGATGTTTCCTTCAAGTGTGACCTTAACTGCATTAGGAGCCGCGCTTTTATGGTTTGGCTGGTTTGGATTCAATGCAGGAAGTGAGCTTGCAGCCGATGGTGTTGCCGCATCCGCCTTTATGGTCACAAACACTTCTGCAGCAGTGGCTGCACTTTCCTGGATGTTTGCTGAATGGTTTTTCAGCAAAAAGCCTACCGTTCTGGGACTTGCTTCCGGTGCAGTGGCAGGTCTTGTTTCCATAACGCCGGCCGCAGGATTTGTAAATCTGCCCGCGTCAATGATTATCGGCCTTGTTGCGGGCGTATTTGGTTTTTACAGTGTCACTGTGTTGAAACATAAACTTGGCTATGACGATTCGCTCGATGCTTTTGGCGTGCATGGAATGTGCGGATTATGGGGAGCGCTTGCCACAGGCCTTTTTTGCAAACCCTGCTGTCACAGAGGGGGCAAAAGGGTTGTTTTTCGGGAACCCGGGGCAGCTTTGGATTCAGTTTGTATCAATTGTCGGCACAGCACTATTTACAGCTATTGGAACGTTAGTGGTTGTTTATGTAACAAAAATTATTACAGGTGGTCTCAGGGTTGAAGAAGATGAGGAAGTACAGGGTCTTGATAATGCGATCCACGGTGAAAGAGCGTTTGAGCTTGATTGATTTTTAGAATATAATCGCAGTTGCCGCAGCTTGTACAAAAGAGCGCATCATGACAATAAGACATAAAAATCAGATGTTATCAATAAGAACAAAGTGATATTAACCGTTGAGTGTGTCTGTCTTTTTAGGCGAAGGGGAGAAATAGCTATGAAAAAAATTGAGGCCATCATCAAACCGTTTAAGCTGGATGATGTAAAAGAAGCCTTGAATGAAATCGGTATTCAGGGAATGACCATTGCGGAAGTAAAAGGGTATGGTCGCCAGAAAGGTCATAAAGAAATATACCGCGGTGCTGAATATGTTGTAGACTTCATACCGAAAATCAAGATCGAAATAGTTGTTGCGGCAGATATGGCCGAAAAGGTTACACAGGTGATAATGGATGCTGCAAATACCGGCAAAATCGGTGACGGCAAGATCTTTGTCA
>JAQYVL010000282.1 GCA_030145525.1 Desulfobacterales bacterium | reverse complement strand
GGCCATTCTTGTCCGTGTAGTCCCTTATCCCTCCGCCAATGGTAAGAGGTACAAAAACGTTTTCAGAAGTGTTCTTCAACACCTCAAGCATCGGCATGTCCTCCAGGGGAAAATCCCTGAATCCGGTGATATTGAGGAATGTAATTTCATCCGCCCCCTCCTCGTAATACCATTTAGCCAGCTCTGCGGGCTTACCCATGTTTCTCACATCACCGTTCTCCCGAACATCGTACTGATCGCCTTTGGTTACCACCAGATCCCCCTGATCATTACTGCGAACATCCAGGCAGGCGATGATTCTCTTGGACAGTCTGGTGCCTTCATTAACCGCTGCAGGCATCACAGGCTTTCCTCCGGATGCGAGAAAATTTTCCAAAATCCGAAGCCCGGCATTACCGCTTTTTTCCGGATGAAATTGAGTGGCTGTGACGTTTCCTTTCTGAACGGCACTGACAAATTCATATCCGTAATCGGTTGTTGTAAGGACAACTTCCTGATCCAGCGGCGCAACATGAAATGAGTGAACAAAATAGAATTTTTCATCACCCCCGAGGCTGTTGAAAATCCTTGAAGGCTTCCGGATGTTCAGCCCATTCCATCCGATGTGAGGAACTGAAAGATCAATGTCAAACCGTTTTACCGCGCCCCGGATAAATCCAAGGCCTTTTATACCTTCAGCCTCTTCACTCGTTTCAAACAGAGCCTGCAGCCCCAGGCATATACCGAGAAACAGCCTGTCCGATTCAAGATACTCTTTCAAAACATTCACGTAATTCTGCTTATTCAAAATCTTCATCATACTGCCGAAATTTCCCACACCTGGAAAAACAAGCTTCTCCGCATTTTGAATATCTTCTGCGCAGGTGACCCGTTTTACTTTTTCGCCCAGACTTTCTATTGCATTGATGACGCTTCGTACGTTTCCAGCACCGTAATCCAGTAAGGTTATCATCTCTATATCCCTGTAACATCATGTTTATAAACAGTCTTGTAAAAAATAGGCTCTCCAGCACCAGGCCTTTGATCTGCATAAAACCATACCATATACCCTGTTTTGAGTAAAATCTAAAGTGAGCGTTTCATATTTTAAGAATGTTGAATTTAGAAATAGTTGAATAGGATTTTATCCATTTGAATTCTTAAAACTTGAAACCACAAGGGATTGCCGATCTTACCGCATCTACTGCGTCAGACAACATACCGCATAGAACAACACTATAGCGAGATGTCATCTTCCCCCGTGGGGCGGGATTTCGCTATGCTCAACTTGCTTAGCTACGGCAACACCGCCGAAGGCGGGCAAGCCTCGACAATCGCTCAATTTAGATAAAAATAAAAATCGGTAACCATACACGAAACTGATGGAAACCATCCTTTTACTGGTCAAACAGAAAAAATCTATAATGATTTGAAGCTTTATCCTAAACGGTTTTTTAATCTCGGGCCCGCCACTTGAAATGTTCATTTTTATGTTTATATTGCCATCTGGTTTATATTTGAACAATCTATGGAATTTTCAAGGGGATTTTTACGAAGCCATCAAGATTGATAAGTTCGTAAAAAGCATATAGAAAAGAAGAGATAGAATGGAACACAGGATAAACAACACCGGTATTCGAAACATAGCCATTATCGCTCACGTCGATCATGGTAAAACAACATTAGTTGATGCCATGTTCAAGCAGAGCGGTCTTTTCAGGGAAGGTCAGAAAATTGATGAAAGAATAATGGACAGCATGGACCTGGAACGGGAAAGAGGGATAACCATTGCCGCCAAAAACTGCTCGATTGTCTGGAATGATGTCAGAATCAATATTATTGACACACCGGGACATGCTGATTTCGGGGGTGAAGTGGAGCGGGCTCTCTCCATGGCGGATGGCGCAATTCTACTGGTGGATGCATCCGAAGGCCCCCTGCCCCAGACCCGATTCGTATTGAAAAAAACACTGGAAACCGGACTCAATGTAATCGTTGTCATCAATAAAATTGACAGAAAGGATGCCCGGGCTTCAGAAGTTCTGGATGAAATATATGACCTGTTTATCGAACTGGAAGCAACGGATAAACAGCTTGATTTTACATATCTTTATGCGGTGGGCCGTGAAGGGATCGTAAAAAAGGATTTAAGCGACAGCACTGATAATCTTCACCTGCTCTTTGACACCATCCTGAAAGAAATTCCGCCTCCTTCCCACAATCCGGGAGAGCCATTCCAGATGCTTGTTTCAGATCTCGGGTATTCCGACTATCTGGGCAGACTCGCCGTGGGCAGAATAATCAACGGGAGCGCAAAATCAAAAGACCGCCTGATCTGCATAAACAAAGATAACATTCATCTTCCTCTGAAAGTCACAAAACTGCAGACATACCAGGGTATGACATTCAAGCCGGTTGAACATGCGGAAGCGGGTGATATTATTGTCCTGTCCGGCATTGAAGATGTAACCATCGGGGACACCATATGTACCAGCGATTTTCCCAAAGCGTTAAAACGTATCCATGTGGATGAGCCGACAATTTCCATGAAATTTACCATCAATGATTCTCCGTTCAGCGGCATGGAAGGCAAATATATTCAATCAGCCAAAATACGGGAACGGCTTATGAAGGAAACCCTGATGAATGTTGCCATCCAGGTTGAGAGCCTTAAAGAAAAAGACAGTTTTCTTGTAAAAGGAAGAGGTGAATTTCAACTGGCCATCCTGATTGAAACCATGCGGCGTGAAGGTTTTGAATTCTGTGTGGGACGTCCTGAAGTCATCTATAAATATGAAAACGGGCATAAGCTGGAACCTATTGAACAGTTTTTTGTGGATTGCGAGGAAAATTATTTAGGTGTCGTAACGGAAAAGCTCTCCCTTAGAAAAGGAAAAATGATCAATCTTGTAAACAATGGAACCGGACGGGTCAGGATGGAATTTTCAGTACCGTCACGATCTCTTATCGGATATCGGGACGAGTTCCTTACCGATACCAAAGGTACGGGCATCATGAACTCCAACCTCTCCGGATACGAAAACTTTCGAGGGAATTTTCCGACCCGATATACCGGCTCTATTGTTGCCGACAGAAAGGGAAATGCAGTCGCGTATGCGCTGTTTAATCTTGAACCCAGGGGGGTGCTCTTTATCTCTTCGGGAGTTTCCTGCTACGAAGGGATGATTATCGGAGAGCACAACCGGGAAACCGATATAAACGTAAATCAGGCCAAGGTAAAAAAACTGACCAACATGCGTGCTTCCGGGAAAGATGAAGCTGTTGTATTATCCCCGGTTAAACCAATGACCATTGAAAGTGCCCTGAACTTTATCCGGGACGATGAAATCGTCGAGATTACCCCAAAATCCATTCGTCTTCGGAAAACGATTCTCTCCGCACAGGAAAGGCGTCAGAATACCCCCAGACATTTATAATATATAGAAGGAGAATGTTATTATGGAAAATGGAACTGTTAAGTGGTTTAATGACCGCAAAGGTTTTGGATTCATCGAACAGGAAAACGGACCGGATGTATTTGTGCATCATAATGCAATCAATGCGACCGGTTTTAAATCCCTCAGTGAAGGTGCACGCGTGACTTTTGACATTGAGCAAGGGCCAAAAGGTCCGGCTGCTGCTAATGTGACCGCTGTCTAATTTGCCTTTTAAGGCAATTAAAGGCATCTCCTGTGAAACCGGGGGGGGTGCCTTTTTGAACGATCGCTTTCATCAAACCACAATTATGCCGGCTGAGATTCTTTTACCTGTTATCAGCGATCTTATCGATCCGGCAACCGACCAGAAAGGAAACGCCATGGCAAAATCTCATTACCAGTTCAAGAAACGTCAGAAAGAATTAGCCAAGAAAAAAAAGAAAGAGGAAAAAAGACAGCGCAAACTGGACGACAAGGCGGTTGAAACCGATGAAACTGAAAAAGACCCGGCCCCTTCAACGGAGGACCAGTAAACATAGAGACAAACCAGTACCAATTACTGGAGTTATACAATGGTAATAATTGAACATAAAAAAGACAGCGCCAAAAAAAAACAGACCGGTTTTTATGAAGGCCAAAAAGTAGAGCTGCTCATCTCCGCTCGAACCGAGATGGGATTTATCGCCGTCATCAACGGCACCCACAAGGGCATTCTGTATAAAAACGAAATATTTCAGCCGCTGAAAATCGATCAGGAAATTGACGGGTTTATCAAAAAACTACGTGATGACAAAAAAATAGACCTTTGCCTGCAAAAGCCCGGCTACAAAGCCATCGATGCCCTGTCCAAAAAAATTATAGACAAATTACAGCAACGGGACGGGTTTATCGCGGTTACCGATAAAAGCACGCCGAAAGCAATCGCCGACCTTTTCGGCATCAGCAAAAAAACATTCAAAAAGGCCATCGGAAACCTTTACAAAAAAAAGCTGATCGCTCTTGAAAAAGACGGCATCAAGCTGCGAGAAAAAAAGTAAAAATCCCTGCCCGTAATCCAGACGTGAGCTACTATTCTCTCTTGTCACCACGTTATATTACAGCGTCATGGGTATTCCCATACTCAATTTTGCAAGATTTTTGCCCGTTCATACCCTGAATCATAACTCAATGCCGCTTTAAATTTATTCCTTGCTTCCTGGATCAATGCTTGGGCTTGATCCGGTTTTCCCTGCGCTTTCATCATCAGCCTCATATCATCAAAAAAATATTGGATCATCTCAACATGTTGGAAACCCGTAATCATAACACTCTCATACCGGAGAAAAGGGTCGGGAGATGGAAGAAGCATAAAAATCCGTCCGGAAGTTAATGTCTCTCTCAAAAAATAAAATCGGTCAATATGGAATTTCTGATATCGATTTTATATTTCATGCCTGATTATAATTTTTCATACACCAGCGCTCACAAAAAGAAACATTGTGAAAGACGGCAGCAAGCCAATATGATTTGATATCCGAAAAATTTTACGGCTCTAACATACTAAATTATATGATTTTATCCTATCAAGAGTGTAAAATCACTTTTCGGACAATCCCAGGCAGCTAAATACCCTCATCAATATAATATTGCTATAACCTGTTACATATAAATGATTTAATACGGTTGCCTTTTAAAATGG
>JAQYVL010000281.1 GCA_030145525.1 Desulfobacterales bacterium | reverse complement strand
GGCTCCTATGTCGGGCCTTGGGCATATTGCCTTCCGGGAACTGCTTGAGGATTATGGCGGATATGGCCTTCTTTTTTCTGAAATGTGCAGCGCGAGAGCTGTTCCGCAGGAGAACCGGGATGTTTCTCCTGTTTTCAGCTGGCGGGAACAGGAGCTTCCATTCCTGGTCTGCCAGATTTTCGGGTCAGATCCGGAGACAATGGCACGGGCTGCCATACGCGTTGAAAAGGAAGGATTTTTCGGAATCGATATTAATTTCGGATGCTCTGTAGCAGCCATTTGCAAAAAAAAATGCGGGGCTGCTTTGCTGAAAAATCCGCAGCTTGCCGTGGAAATTGTGAAAGCGGTCAGAAAGGCGGTTTCGATCCCTGTCTTTGTAAAGTTCCGGACAGGCTGGAGAGATGATCCCCAAATCGCAGTTGATTTTTCAAGAAGGTTTGAGGATGCGGGGTCGGATGCACTTACGTTTCATCCCCGGGTCGCACCGGATCGGCGCTCCAGGCCGCCCAGGTGGGAATATATCGGGAAGGTCAGAGAAAAGGTTTCCATACCTGTCTTTGGAAATGGAAATGTATTTGATGAGCAAGACTGCCTGAAGATCCTGAATGATACCGGCTGTGCAGGGATTGCAATCGGTAGAATTGCCATTGCAAGACCCTGGATATTCAGTATGTGGACCGGAGGTTTTTCTCCCGGCCCTGAAATTTATGAAAAAGTAGCTCTAAAAATGGCTGATCTGCTTGAAAAGCATTATGATCCAACAAGGGCTGTTCAGCGATTCAAGAAGTTTGCGATTTATTTTGCCGCCAATTTTCGTTTCGGGCACTCCATTTACGTAAAACTTTGCCGGGCATCTGATATGCAGACCATCCGGGAAAATATATGTCGTGTGTTTGAAAAAAATCCCGAAACGGTTCTCCGGCCAAATATGAATATGTTTATAAGCTGATCAGATGTTTAATAGGGATGCTGCGTTTTTTCCGAAAATCCTCTTTCTTGTCTTTTCGGGAATATCCGCACCTTCCATCTCTTTAAAATATCTCGATGGCGAAAGCAGCGGGTAATCGCTGCCAAAAAGAATCCGATCTTCTCCCACAAGATCAGCGGCAAGTTTATATATTTTCGGGTCGTACAGAAAAGGGGATGCCGCGGTATCGAAATATACATTTTTCATGGCTTCCCGGACCTCTCTTTTAAGAAGTGTGAAAAAGAAAATTCCGCCCCCCCAATGGGCAAGAACGATTTTATTATCCGGGAAGCGGAGGGGGAGGCGGTAAATTTGTATCAGGGTATTCGGGGTTTTCCCGGGATATGAATGCCCTATTGGTTCGTTTGTGTGAACCAGTACCGGCATATCTTTTGTCCGGCATATGTCCATGACCGGTTCAAGGCGGTCAAGAATGTCCGGTTCAATGCCCGATTGATAAAATGCAAGCTCACCTACGCCGGAAAGCCCGTTTTCAATACAGCGCTTTGTCTCTTCCGCCGCATCGATAAAAAATGGATCAAGGCAGCACAATCCTTTCAGCCGTTTCGGATATTTTGCCACTGATTCCATAGTATAATCATTGCATAACCTTGTGGTAGAGGGATTTTTCCAGGGAAATCCGAAAACAACCGACAGGTCGACCTGATTTTCATCCATAGAGTTTATCAGGTTGTCAGCCCCGACAAGTTTGGACTTTGGTGAATCATAGATCAGCTTGAAGGCAGGTTCGTCATGAAAATATTTTTCTCTGTTCTCACATATATCTTTTGGAAAAATATGGGTATGGAAATCGATGATCATTGGATGAATACCTCTGAATTTATAGATAGTTAACGGCAATTTCCCAAAATAAATTCCGATTAGGCATCAATCAAGCGCCTCCTCGTTCGTTGATTGCAATATTTGGAGGGTTCTATCATTTGCTCCGCTAAATTTGAAAAACTCGGTCGCAAGCTCCCTCAAACAGTTTCAAATTTTACACTCCGCTTCATTAAGAACCCTTTCCAAATATCCCCAATAGACTTCTCTCAGAGGTCTCTTGATCGCTTTAGATAATACAGGAATCGAGACGTTAATTTGAGAAATGTTATTGTGTTTATCCAAAAATGAGATATTTTGTTCAAGTTCAAGAAAGGCAAAAATTTTAACCACAGGAATATATACAATATTTCGAGGATTAAAATTTGAGCCTGACGCAGAAATCGGACAAAATAGCCATTTATGGATGGTCACGAACTAATATCTGTAATGGTCCGGCTTATAAGGCCCTGTAACAGGCACACCGAGATAATCCGCCTGCTCCTTTGACAGAGTGGTCAATTTGACTCCGAGCCTGGCAAGATGGAGCCTCGCTACCTCTTCATCCAGCGTTTTGGGAAGTGTATATACTTTCCGTTCCAGCTTTTTAGCGGCAAGCTCCAACTGGGCCAGACACTGATTTGTAAAGCTGTTGCTCATAACGAAACTGGGATGGCCAGTAGCGCAGCCCAGATTGACAAGGCGTCCTTCTGCAAGAATAATAATGGAACGGCCTGATGAGAACGTCCATTTATCTACCTGAGGTTTGATTTCTATTTTGTTGCAGCCCGGAGTATCCTGCAGGTATGCCATCTCAATTTCATTGTCAAAGTGACCGATATTACATATAATCGATTCGTTTTTCATTTGTTCCATGTGGGCGCCGGTGATCACATGATAACAGCCGGTTGCTGTTACAAAGATATCCCCGATAGCAGCAGCCTCTTCCATTGTAAGCACTTCATACCCCTCCATGGAGGCCTGGAGAGCGCATATGGGATCAATCTCCGTAATAAGCACTCTTGCGCCGAATCCGCGCATGGACTGCGCACATCCCTTTCCAACATCTCCGTATCCGCAGATAACGACTATTTTCCCTGAGATCATGATGTCTGTTGCCCGTTTGATTCCGTCTGCAAGGGATTCGCGACAGCCATAAAGGTTGTCGAATTTCGACTTTGTAACAGAGTCGTTTACATTAATTGCCGGGAAGAGAAGTTCATCATTTTTTGCAAGGTGATAGAGCCTGTGGACACCTGTTGTTGTTTCTTCCGAAACACCAAGAATTTTTTCGGCAATTCCAGTCCAGAATTTCGGATTTCTTTTGTAGCTGGATTCAATTCGGTCCATCAGACATTTCATATCCGGACTGTCGTATTCCTTCTCTATCAGGGACGGGTCTTTTTCAACGGCAAAACCCTGATGGACAAAAAGAGTCGCGTCTCCCCCGTCGTCCACGATAAGGTCAGGACCGGTTCCGTCAGGCCATAGGAGTGCCTGTTCGGTGCACCACCAGAACTCTTCGAGGGTTTCCCCTTTCCAGGCAAAAACAGCTGCAGATCCGTTTTGTGCAATGGCTGCTGCAGCCTGATCCTGGGTTGAAAAGATATTACAGGTTGCCCAGCGAATGTCGGCCCCAAGCTCTTTAAGTGTCTCGATGAGCATGGCGGTTTGAATGGTCATATGGAGGCTGCCCATAATTTTCAGGCCTTTCAGGGGCTTTTGCGGTCCGTATTTTTCACGGACAGCCATCAGGCCCGGCATCTCGTTTTCAGACAGCTGCATTTCTTTCAGACCAAGATCTGATAGAGAGATATCGGCAACCTTATGGGGAAGGGACAGATCAAGTTCCATAAAATTGTTTGTTTTTTGCTTTGCATCGGTTTCTAACATTTTATTTCTCCTTAATGTTTTGGTTTGCTCATTTTTTTTGATTTAAAAATGTTGAGGTTTAATGTTTGCCCCAGGGTATAGGATTGAAAGGTCTTCAGAACAAAATTATTTTTGTTGAGGAAATTTTCAATTTCATCACGGTGAAAACCGAGCCACCTGTCACCATAGGATTTCCGCATGGTTTCATTGTCATGCTTATCAAGATCAGCAATGATAAATGTTCCGCCCGGCTGCAGGGCCCGATAAATTTCGGAGATTGCTGCATCGGGTGAGGAGACATGGTGTAAAACCATTGAAACAATTGCACATTCTGCTTCTCCATCACTAAGCGGCAGATGCTCCAGTTCTCCGAGTCTCAGGTCCGGGGGGGTATTTTCTGAAAGGAATCTTTTCCGGGTTTCTTCGAGCATTTTTGCAGAGCTGTCAACACCAATCACTTTTGATGCTTTTTGCTTCAGGTTTGCAATCAGTTCTCCGGTTCCGCACCCCAGATCGACCGCGGTTTTGCAGGGATCAATATACTTTAGTATAGCCTGATTCAGGTTAAAATCACCGAGAATTTCCCGTTTAATGAAATCCCAGTCTGCTGCAACGGCATCAAAGAATTGAATTGTCCTGGTTTTTCGATCTTCAATCAACTGAGAAGCCTTTTTGAGATCTTCGATAAAAATCGGGTCATTCTGAAACAGATAGCGGATGGAATCGATGAATTTTCGTGAAGGCTCGGCATCTGATACAGAGTAAAAGGCCCATACACCATCTCTTCTGCATTTTAGAAGTTCCGCGTCCATTAAAATTTTCAAGTGCCTGGAAATTCCGGACTGCCCCATTCTCATCAAGGTAACGATTTCATTTACGCTTAGCTCATGATGAATGAGAGAGTTGATGAGTCTGATGCGGGTTGCATCTGAAAGTGCTTTGAAATAAGTTGCAATATTCATATTATTATATCAAGATTTATTGATATAGTAGTGCGGCTGATGAGATTTGTCAACTTGTTTTATTATTGACTCGCAAAGGTGATTGATTTAATCTTTTTGGGAACATATATCTACATATAAGGTCGGTTTTTTCTGAAATTGATTGGCACGGAAAGATTATATGGGAAACCGAAATGTATCCGCCAATCCTCGAAATGTTCATTCGGCAATGTGAATGAGCTTTTCAAAAATATCGATTTTCAGTTGACACAGACCTGAATGAAATTTGCTCGAACATATGCTGGTTTTGCCCCCCCGTGACCATCAGCAAGGAGATAGAAGAAAATTTTCCAAATGATACTGCCGTATTTTGATGCAAATGTGAAAAAGGTAATTTGTGAAAAAGGTAATTAAGGAGGGGAGCTAAATGGATCTACGGATGCTGGGTTCCAACCTCGGACTGGAGGAGGAGGAGTTTGTTGAACTGGTGGAGCTGTTTATAACAACGGCCAAAAATGATATCAATAATTTGAATGAAGCATTTCTGAAAAGAGATGCCGAAAAAGTGGCTGAATCCGCTCATTCCCTTAAAGGGTCTTCCGGAAACCTTGGATTTACTGAACTTTCAAAAATTTCAAATATAGCTGAAGAAAAGGCAGGTGAGGAAGATTTAGAATTAATTGATGAACTAATTGAATCCATGAGAAAGCATATTGCCGAAATAGAAGCGTGCCTTGGCAAATAGCCCCAATCTAAATGGTTTTTTGTTGTGGTTACATTGAAAAAATTTTGGAATTTTAAGATAATAGGCCTTAAATAGAAAAGACAGGCGGTTGGGATATGATAGAAGATAAAAGACTTTTAATTCTTGTTGTGGATGACAATCCGCTGAATCTGAAGCTGCTTGAGACAACACTCAGCAAAGATGGATATCAGGTTGTTTCGGCCGATAACGGCCCCGATGCCCGGAAAATTGCTGTAGATGAAAAGCCGGACCTGATTTTGCTTGATATCAAAATGCCGAAGGAAGATGGCTTTAAAGTAATTAAAAAATTGAAAGAAAGCTCAGCAACATCAACCATACCGGTTATTTTTCTCACAGGAGTTAGTGATATCGATACCAAGCTGTTTGGTTTTGAGCTTGGAGCAGTTGACTATATCACAAAGCCATTTCATCCGCGGGAAGTGCTCGCCCGTGCGAGCCTTCATCTAAAACTCTCGATAGCCACGAATTCGCTTATCGCATCACAGGCACAAAAATTGAGGCAGATAACTGAAGCGCAGACATCCATGCTGACAACACCTGCGATGCAGCCGCAGGCAAAGTTTGGCGTCTATTTTTTGGCTTTGAATGAAGCCGGCGGAGATTTTTATGATGTATTGCCGATATCAGAAGATATTTTTGGATATTTTGTTGGTGATTTTTCGGGCCATGATATTAAAACAAGTTATCTTACGCTTTCTGTGAAGGCTCTCTTAAAACAGAATTCCGCGCTCGTCTATCAGGCACATGAGAGTATGAAGATGATCAATGATGTACTTGTGGAGATTCTGCCCGAAGGAAAATACCTG
The DNA here is from genome assembly GCA_030145525.1 of Desulfobacterales bacterium. Lineage (GTDB taxonomy): Bacteria > Desulfobacterota > Desulfobacteria > Desulfobacterales > SURF-7 > JAQYVL01. Next base: position 15,603 of record JAQYVL010000281.1, on the reverse strand, counting down.
ACGGCCTGTTATGCAAGATTGAATCGCAAGACCAATCAGATGACGATAATCAATGCAGGGCATCCTCCGGCAATTTTTGTTCCTTCAGACGGAAAGGCTGTCACTATTGAAATGAAAGGAGATATACTGGGAATTTTCAAGGAGATTTATTTCGGGCAATTCAATATCGAAGTCAAATCCGGGGATCGATTTTATTTCTACTCGGATGGGCTGATAGAATCATTTCAGGAAAAAGTCACATGGCCAATCGGTTCCGATGAGTTGATTGCTGCATGTGAGGACGTAAGATACGTTCCAGTCCAGGATGCTCCGGAAAAAATAGCGAATATGCTGTTAAAAAATAATTCTAAGATGAAAGACGATATTGTGATTCTTGGGATAGAAGTTTAGACAGGAACGAAATATGGCTGGAAAAAAAGATTTTAAAGTATCCCGAAAAGCAGATGAGGTGACCATTTTTTTGAATTCAACAATGGAAAATATTGATAAGGCTGATCATGAAACCAGAATTTTTTTAAATGAGAACGGACTTCAGCCCGAAGCCTTTTCCGTCTGCATCTGTTTGCGTGAGGGGCTTGTAAATGCAGTTACGCATGGTCATAAAAATGATAGTTCAAAAATTATCCGTTATTCTCTAAAGCGAACAGGCCGGAAACTAATTATGGAAATTGAAGATGAAGGAGAAGGCTTTGAATGGAAGATTGTTGAAAAGAGAGAACCTGCTTTTGAATCAGATCATGGAAGGGGACTTGCAATAATACGGAAGTATTTTACAAGGTATGAGCATAATGAGAAAGGGAATAGAATTGTACTTGTGAAATATCTGAATAAAAAAGAGGAGCCGAATTAAAATAAGAGATATACCAAAAATCAGTTTCAGAGTCTTCTCATTTGTCAAATCTCTGTGTTGATCAAAACCTTTAATTCTCTTTTAGTTTTTTTCCCATCTCTTAATCTTTTCAAATGCATCATTAGCGGTTTCAAATAAAGCTTTTAAATCAAATGGTTTGGTAAAGTACCCTTCAAAGCCCGCTTTTCTGCAGTCTGAAAGCTCGAAAAGGGATGCATAACCGGTTATTGCATAAGCGATTGACAAGGGATACAGCTCGCGTATTTCCCTGCAAAGATCTAAACCGTTCATACCCGGGAGTTTTAGATCGAGAAACATAACCTGAGCAGTTGTTTTTTTCAGGACCTCAAGAGCCTCCTCCGCGCTCTCCGCACAAATGACTTCATATCCTTCTCTATTGAATGCCTTTTCCAGCATGTCGCGAATCATCTTTTCATCATCCACAACCAGAATTTTTTTTTGCATACCATCTACCTTTTCGACACTTCGCTGAACTTGAACCATATTTTTATCGTTAAGACAGCTTCTTATTATTTTGATGTAAAACAATAAAAAATAAAAGTGAAAATAAAATTATCATATGAAAAATTGTGAGGCAAGCCAAAAACCCTGAAATGAGCAGGATAAATTGCTATAGTTGACATTTTTCTGATATTCCTTTAATGTGTTCCACTGGTTATTTGGTTTAATTTTATGGAATTAAACCAAATAACCTGGCAAATAGGAAGGTTTGTTTTCAATGGCCGGCCAGTTAATCTGCACCAGTCATGGTAACCCATTCAATCATTGATAATACCGTAGCAGGGTTTTTTTAGTGACAGCCTCTGTTCGAGTATGTTTTTTTAGATGGAAATGGATCGTATATCCTCTTTCATCGATATTTGAGGAGTTTGCGATAAAGATCATCAAAACCGTAAAAGAAATTCAGACAAGATCTGAAATGCTTAGAAAAGAGGGAAGAGTGATATCGTTTGTCCCTACCATGGGATTCCTCCATGAGGGGCATCTTGCTCTTCTCAGAGAAGGAAGGCGTCTGGGCGATGATCTTATCCTGAGTATATTCGTAAATCCCACCCAGTTCGGACCGGGAGAAGATTATGAATCCTATCCCAGAGATTTTGAAAAAGATTTTGAGCTGGCCCGCAAAGAGGGGGTCGATGTCGTTTTTACTCCGACAAAAGATGAGCTTTACGGCGATAGATTTCAGACACATGTAGCACTTGAAAGCCTTACAAAGCATCTCTGCGGGTTATCAAGACCCTCGCACTTCAAAGGGGTCGCAACTGTTGTTGCAAAGCTTTTCAATATTGTGAAGCCGCATATTGCGGTTTTTGGCCAAAAAGATTTTCAACAGCTTGCAATCATTCGACAAATGGTAAGCGATCTTGATTTTGATATTGAGATTAAAGGCGTGCAGACCGTTCGTGAAAAGGACGGGCTTGCAATGAGTTCACGGAATGCCGGCCTCGCACCCGAGCAGCGCAAAACAGCTCTTTGCCTGTACAGCAGCCTGGTAAAATCGAGAGAGCGGATTCAAGAAGGAGAAAAAAACGCTTCAGCTCTCATTCAGGAGATGAAGGTCTATATAATTTCTCGATTTGAAACGGAAATCGACTACATCTCCATATGCGACCCCGATACATTGGATGACGTTGATAAGATCGAAAGGCCGGTTTTGATAGCACTTGCGGTTAAGGTCGGTAAAACCCGTCTTATAGATAATATGATAATTTCACCCTGACATTTAATTTTTAAAGGAAACAGAAGGATTGGCAGGATAACTTATTCACAGCGGAATTCAAAATTTGAATTCATTCGGCGCGTGTTTTGCCGGTGAAAAAAGTTAAACAATGTGTGTTAATCAAAACACTTGAATTTAGATAAAGGAGCTATCATGAGCAAAGAAAAATTCTTTTTTACCTCAGAGTCTGTAACCGAAGGCCATCCGGATAAAGTTGCCGACGCGATTTCAGATTCAATTCTTGATGCGATTATCGCTCAGGATAAAGGGTGCAGAGTTGCGTGTGAAACCATGGTTACAACCGGTATTGCCTTTATAGCCGGTGAAATCACTACAACATGCTATGTGGATATGCCTCAGATAGTGAGGGAAACCATTAGAGATATTGGATATTCCTCTTCACAGATGGGATTTGACTGGCAGACATGTTCTGTGATTACAAGTATTGATCGGCAGTCACCGGATATTGCACAGGGAGTTGATCAGGAAGAGCAGGGAGCCGGAGATCAGGGACTAATGTTTGGATTTGCTTCCAATGAAACTGAAGAGCTTATGCCGATGCCGATAATGTTTGCCCATAAGCTGACAAAGCGTCTGGCTAAGGTTCGTAAGAATAATGCGCTTGATTTTTTACGTCCTGACGGGAAATCCCAGGTAACAATTGAGTACGAGGACTGCATGCCCAAACGTATAGACACCGTTGTAATTTCCACTCAGCATAAGCCGGATGTTACATATGAAGACTTGAAAGAGGCGGTAATAGAAGAGGTTATAAAAAAAGTGATTCCAAGGGGAATGACTGACGGCGATACGCGTTATTTCATCAATCCTACCGGAAAATTTGTTGTCGGCGGACCGATGGGAGACTGCTGGCTCACGGGGCGTAAGATCATTGTTGATACATACGGCGGTCAGGGAAGTCACGGAGGCGGGTGTTTTTCCGGCAAAGACCCTTCAAAGGTCGATCGAAGCGCTTCTTATATGGGGCGATATATTGCCAAAAATATTGTGGCTGCCGGTGTGGCCGATAAATGTGAAATTCAGATCGCTTATGCAATCGGTGTTGCAGAGCCGGTTTCAGTTCTGGTGAACACTATGGGCACAGGTAAGGTGCCCCAGGAAAAAATTATTCAAATCGTGAAGGAAGTTTTTGATTTAAGGCCTTCTGCAATAATCAAAACACTTGACCTCTTGAGGCCGATCTATCGAAAAACATCTGCATACGGGCATTTTGGGCGGAATGAGCCTGAGTTTACCTGGGAGAAGACCGATAAACAAGATATCATAAGGGAAAAAGCCGGATTATAGAAGTATATAAAAGGAATAAAAACTAACGGTACGGGGTATGCATTATCCCGTACCGTAAGTTTCTAATAGTTGTCATTATAATATTCCGATTCGTGCGTTCTCTCAGCGATCAAGTGGCCTCTGAGTGAAGTCTGTTGAGGCCATTTGGACAGCGTTCTTCAAATTTAGCGGAGCAAATGATAGAACGCTACAAATGCCGCAATCAACGAACGAGGAGGCTCTTGATCACCGTTCAGTCGGCACATATTTATGAAAACGCTTATAGTATCCCATCCATAAATGGCTACTTTGTACGATTTTAAGGTCAGGCCTAAATTTAAATTTTTGAAATATTGGAGATATCCCCGAGGTTAAAATTTTTGCGTTCACCCGCAGGCTGGACTTGCAGCTTGCACTTGAACAAAATAGCTCATTGCTGGATAGACAATAGTCTATCGATCCTTCTTTTCTTTATCCCGTTCTCGATTCCACCGAACCCACTCATTTTCATCAGCCAGTGCCGAGAAACGAAAAGGCTTTGTGGCAGTGCCGTCGGGCTTGATGATGATTTGCTGCATTGATCGAACGATATGGGTCCACTCTTTCCCCGTTACCGCCCTGGGGCCTGGAATGGGCTTCGGCCCTGACACGGCTTTCGGCTTTTCAAGCTTTTGGATGGCATCTGCTTTTTTTTTGGATTCAGAAAGGCTGCTGACAAGAACCTCCCCATAATAAACCTTGACCTCAGCGGAATTGTCTTTATTCACGTTCATTCTGTATACCGTTCCGCGAACACCGGCTACGGCGGTCCTTGTTGAAATGGCAAACCGGCCTCTGCCTGAAAAAAGCTTTGAGACCTTTGCCCAGACCTTTCCAAAAAGCATCTTTACCCAGATGTATCTTTTTCTGTTTTTTTCATCAAGGGATGCGGCTTCAAGCTTGAGCCTGGTCAGCTCTCCGAAACGCAGGTAGCTGTTATCCGGCAGCCTGATCTCAATTTTTGAGTTTTTTTCAGTATAAATAAGGTCTCCCTGGCTCAGAAGGTCGTTTTCGGAGAGAGGTTTTGATTCCTGCTGACCCGTTTTGATTCGGTGGGCGCGTCCTTCAAGCAGGGTAATTTTTGCGTTTCCGCTGTTGACTCCAATCTTTACGGTGTTTTCTTTTGCATCTGTCCAGTTGGATGCCAGAATTACCAAAAAAAAAGAGGATAAGAATAAAACGGCCGTTTTTACGTTATGAAGGCTTCCCATGGTTCTTGCGGCAAGAAGTTTCATACAGATTCTGCCTTTTTTATCGTATTGAAGGTTTCCGGAACTTCAGCGCATAATCTCTTGAGTCAGTCCACAACAATGATTACCCTGCACTTTTTCATAAAGGCAAGGTTTTCAGGAGAGCCTTTTAGCCTGGATGCTTCCGCATTGCTGATCATGATAGCCGATTTTCCCGGACCGGCTGTTTTGATTCCTTTTACAATCATCGGATTATTCGTTACACGTTTATTGGAGACAGCGGAATCTATGTTTTTTGAATAACCGCTTACGCCTTGCTGAACTGCATATTCACGGCTAACATAGGCTGCACCATAAACTTCCTGACCGTTTTCATCAATAACCCTGGGACTCATGGCAGGCGTTGCATTGAGCCCTCTGGCATCCACCACAAGTCCTGTAAAGAAGTCTGAAGATGATTTCTTGTTTGTCTCTTCGGCAGAAGCCGGCGGTGTAACCTTGATGGGTTCCACCTGTTTTATGTCCTGAGGCAGCATTAGTTGCGCAAAGCCTCCTTTCAAGCTCATTTCAAGGGTTACCTCAACGGTTCCATCATCAAAGTATTCCTTATTTGCGACCTGTGCGCCCCGGATCATACCGTTCACCTGTGCACTGATTGAATCATCGGCAACCATAAAATTTTTAACCATTGTGCTTGATTTGATTCGGACGCCCTGGACAACTTCAAGAAGGTTCCGGTAGGCGTCAATCTGGGCGGCCCTTAAAGCCGCAGGGCGGGCTTCCGGTTTGCCATATAACTTTTCAGGGGGCGCTCCGATGCCTACAGCCCGTATTATTCCGCTAGTCCAGTTGATACCGCCGTTTCCGACCTTTTCAACAAGCTCCTCATTCTCCTGGCAGAACCCGGAAAGAGGGAAAAACAGCATTATGGCGATAATGAATACCGTAATAGTGGAAAGTTTCATGTAGCCTCCTTAATTTATCAAAAAACACTGATTTTTGAATTGTTCTTTTTTTAAATTCATAATAGCAACTACCCGATATTTTATCAACTATCCTTGATTTGCAACGCAATTGCGTGTTTGGTGTTTTGCCTTAAGATAATTACGAGGCCATCAGCTTTTCAGGGTCACAATCTTAATATCCCGGTAATAATATTTCAATATTTTCTGATACGTCAAGCCGGTCTGCGCCATCCGGCGAGCTCCCCACTGGCTCATTCCGACCCCATGCCCGTATCCCTTCCCCTGAAAAAGTATCCCCTCCGGGCGATGGATCATGTTAAACAAGGTGCTTTTTAATCTGGTTTCACCAACCGTGGCTCTGAAATGGTTGCTTGAAATCTTATAAACACCTTTATTTGAATATACGATAACCTTACGATATCGTCCTGATTTTGATTTGTCTATAATTTTAAGCCGGTTCAGTCTGGAAATATTAAGTCCATATTCTTTCAATCTTTTCAACGCATCACTATATGAAAGAAAATACTCCCATTTTTCCTGAGGCGATTTGTCGCTGTATAGATCCGGAATCCCATGGAGATAAGGAATCTCTCCGGTATTCCATACATTGGCAGGATCTTCGGTATGCCCGCCGCTGCTGGAGTGGAAATAAGCAATAATCAGTTTTCCATCGTGCGTTATCACTTTACCCCTGGTGGCATCCACAGCCCGGGTAGAGCGCTTTGACTCAGAATTGTATCCGCCGTACACTTGGGAAGCGGTAGTCGACTCCAGGTCATATGATTTATGTCTGCTTTTTATACTGATATAAAGTGCGTATGTTCTTGCCGCAACTGCCTGAGCCATCAGGGCATGTTCGGCCCAGGTAACGGGCATTTCTCTCGGTACTACTCCATAAAGATACTGTTCAAGCGAAATGTGGTTAACCAGCCTCAGGCCTTTCGGTTTGGCGGAGATGATAAAAGAACCCCTGTAGGGAACATCATCCACTTTTACGGCAGTTGCATCTGAGGCAATCCGGCATGAAACGTAAGGGAGAGGCTTGCCGTTCAGCACAAGAAATTTTTTGTTCCAACCGAATTTTAATGGACCCCATCCTGAATATATTAATTTTCCGTTGATAAGATTGGAAACGGTTATCTGTTTTTGTGAAGTGAGAATTGTTTTGTGAACCTTTTTTTTTATCAGAACCCGGATATCGCAAGTAAGGAAGCGGGAACGGGATGTGATATTCTTTTCATGCGGCGAACCATCTTTTCCTTTTGAAATGATTAAGGGCCCGGCAATCTCTTCCCATACTTTTGCGGCCTTTTTGTGATCACCGGTTGGATATTTTTGAATATATTCTCTGAAAGCCTCGGCCGCCTTTTGATACTTTTTTTGGTCAAAATAGATGATTCCGCTCTGGAATAGGGATTTTGAAGCGGCTTTTGTTCCTGGATAGTGATGAATTATCGATCTGAACCGCTTCAGTGCGGAGTCTTTTTTATCAAGGTATCTGCTTTCAGTCTGGCTTATAAGAAATAATGCTTTTGATTTTTTATCAATATTTTTAGAATGGTTCACCACTTCGCGAAACATTCCCAGGGCTTCCAGATATTTTCCCCGGTTCATAAGCCGCTCGCCCATATTGAGCCAAAGATTTTCGTCCCAGGAGCCAAAGGCGGGTGTCCGTAAACCGGGTGATAAAAATAGTATGAAAAGTAAAAACACTGACAGAAAGCGCGGTAAATAATTTTTCATCATATTCGTTCCGGAATCCAGTTAAACTCGATGGCTTCGTAACAAGCTCATTTTATTTGGTTCTCATTGCAAATGTGCCGTTCCAGTCTTCTCCAGGCGGTTTTTCACTGAAATGGAGGCATCGTTCTATCATGATTTTGCTGGGTCCGTCATCGGGAATGATTTCAATTGTTTTGTTGAAAAAATCGATTGCTTTTTTCCAATCCAAGGACCTGTAGGAATTCAGTCCTTTTGTATACCAGTCTGCTGCATGGAGAATATCATCACCCACATTTTCTTTGAAGTCGATCAGCTCATAGATCGTTATGGGTTCTTTTTTTCCGACAACGCTAATAGAGTCAATCTCTCGTGAAAATATGCGGTCACCCGCAGCCTGAAAGGTGCTGTCACCAATCAATGTGTAAATGCCATATGCCTTGTTAACTCCTTCCAGCCTGGCAGCCGTATTAACCGTATCACCTATCATGGTGTAATCCATACGGCTTTTTGATCCCATATTCCCCACAACTGCGGGTCCTGAGCAAAGCCCTATTCTCATTTTAAGTTCCGGTTTTTGTAAGTTTCGCCAGATTTCACGAAGTTCCGACATGCGTTTCTGCATTTCAATGCAGGCGGCCGTGGCGGTTTCGGCGTGGTTCTCAAGGCTGTTTGGAGCGCCGAAAAAAGCAATAATGGCATCCCCTTCGAATTTGTCTACGGTTCCTTCATACCTTAGAATGATATCCGTCATCTCTGTCAGAAAATCATTCAGGAGTTCCACCAGATCAGGAGGGGACAGCTTTTCCGAGATGCTTGTAAAGCCCTGAACATCGGAAAAGAAAGCTGTAATGTCACGTTGCTCTCCACCAAGTTCAAGCTTTTCGGGGGAATCGATAAGCTGTTTGACAACAGAAGGCGCAATATAGGTTGAAAATGCGTTTCTAATGAATTTTTTCTGACTCTCTTCAATAAAATATTTATAGGCAGTCACGCTGATATAGATAAGTATCATAACAAGAGTCGGATAAACCATGTTGAGAATCCCGCCGGCTTTGATAAAAAGAAAAATACAGAGGAATGAATATCCTACAATTATCAGCAGCGATATTAGTGCGCCGGAAATTACGCCGGCTCTTGTTAAGGTAAAACCTATAAGAAGTCCGGTAAGGATAATACCAAATATATTATACAGGTAGTATGGAGGAATGGGCTCAATAAAATCCTGGGATAAAGCAGAGTCAATAATATTTGCATGAATTTCAAGACCTGGAAAATTTGTGGAAAAAGGAGTCACCCTTAAATCGTAAATGCCTACTGCTGTTGCACCGATAAGGACGATTTTATCTTTAAGTTCAGACGGAGGTATTTTACCTTTTAGAATATCCGTGACTGAAATATGTCTGAATGTTTTGTCTTCTCCCCGATAATTGATCATGATTCGGCCGAATTCATCGGTTGGTATGCATATCTCATTTCCGATACATGTCCTGTTGATCTGACCCTCCACCCCGATTTCAAGATGAAGGGGTTGTTCGAAATAAGCGCTCAGCACCATGAGGGAAAGAGGAGCGTAAAGCCTGTTATTAAATTTCAGCACGGCCGGAATCTGTCTGAAACTGCCATCCATATCCGGCAGGAAGTTAAAAAAACCGCCGTATTCAGCCGCATTTGAAATGATGTTTATATTTGGTTCCGGCTCTATTTCCGTAATGTATGACAGATCGGCATCAACACTGTAATCCGAACGTGTATACAGATAACGGGATTTCAGGATATTTTCCTCATAAACCTTGAGCTGTTCTCTGTCCAGATGACCAAGACTTTCCAGGTCTCTGTGAAAGAACCACCCGAGTACTACTTTGGCTTTTGATTTTTTGATTTTGTAGGACAGGAGCCGATCATTGTCTGACTCCTGCTTTAACTGATGTAAATAGTTTTCCAGATATTTGTTGTTTATATCAATTTCTTTGACTGTTTTTTGTATGCGGCTGATCGTATGGATAACACTCTGATCTTCGGGTTCGTGAAATCCGATGTCAAATCCAATTACACTAACTCCTGCATCGGAAAGTTTTTGGACAAGATCGGCAAATTTTGATCTGGGCCAGACCCATTTGCCTTCCATATCCAGACTTTTTTCATCTACAACAGCCAGAATAATTTCTTTGCCAGGAGGTTTTGCGCCGCGGGTAACGAACCTGTAGTCAATTGTTTTTAATTCAACAATTTCAAGAAAATTTATCCCGGTTATATAGGCGGCAACCCCGATAAGGGTTATTACGATAGAAATGATAAACGCGGGTTGTCGAAAGGTCTTCTTCATAATAAATATAAAATACGTAGATTCAAAATAAACGATAGGAGCTAATTCTATTGACCCGACTGTTTTTTATATTGTAAGATCAGGCACAAGTCAACCGTAAGGCGAACAGAAAGTATCGCAGAATATTACTCCAAAACGATTTTTCCGCATTTCTTAACTTACTGAAAATGAATCAGCTTTCAGGATATATTGGCAGAAAAATAATTCTTTCCATGAGCCACCTTTTTAATCTGTCTGCTTTTGCCTACAGATTGCTGCAACTGATCCTCACAAGGTCGGTCCATGGGGCTAAGGTAGTCAGATGGGCAACTGTAGAACAGATCTACTTTACCGGGGTCCAGGCCCTTCCGATTATAATTCCGGTTTCGCTTATTACCGGGAGCATGCTTATCAGCCAATTTACATGGGTTTCCGAAGAGTATGACCTTGGAAAGATAATTCTGTCGCTTATTGTAAGGGAACTCGGTCCCATGATAACCGCTTTTGTCGTTATCCTTAGATCCGCTTCCGCTGTTACCATTGAAGTATGTTATATGAATATACTCAATGAGATCGATTCGATTGAAATGTCCGGAATTGATCCGATGCAACTGATAGCCCTTCCGAGATTGGTGGGCATAACCGTTTCGATTCTCAGCCTTTTTATTGTTTTTGATCTGATTTCAATTATTGGAGGGTATATTGTTGTCTGGGCAGGCACCTATCTTCCCATGGGAAATTTTTTATCACAGGTTGGGAAAGCCTTTACGATTGGAGATATTTTTGTAGGAATTATAAAGGCGATCTGTTTTGGTATTATAATTACAGTGGTTTCACTTTATCATGGCTTCAAGAGTAAAAGGCAGATGACTCAGATTCCTCCTGCAACATCAAGGGCGGCTATCGAATGTTTTATATCCTGTATTGTGATTAATATTTTTATTTCCACGGTATTTTATCTGTAGCTGATATTATGTATACTATTGAATTAAAAGATTATACAATAATTCCATCCGGAAGCAAAACCGGTTTGAACCTGCTGCACTTTGCTGTCTCGGAGGGAGATGTGTGCTCTATCCGTTCGGATTCATCGGATGATGCACACCTTTTTATGAGGGTTCTTTCAACGCTTTTGGCCCCATCAAAGGGTGTTTACCATTTTAAGGGTGAAAAACTTGATTTTTCCGACTATCGAAAAATTCTGCCGGTCAAAAAGAAAATCGGTTTTATCACCCCGGAAGCAGCAATGCTAAGCAACAGAACGATACGGGAAAATCTTCTATTTATTCGGTATTATTTTGAAAATTCACTCTCAATTTCTCTGGATGATTATACATTCAGACTGTGCGAACTGTTTGGCATTGTAGATAAGCTGGATATGCGTCCGGCTGCTCTCGATTCGATAGATTTAAGAATTGCAATAACAATAAGGGAGCTGTGCAAGTTACCGGAACTTCTGATTATTGAAAAGCCGGAAGATTTCATCGGGCAAAAAAAATTCGCCCTTTTTATTGAAGTTTTTGAAGAATTCCTTCAGTCAAGGATTCCTGTCATTTTTTTTTCGGACAACAATCATTTTATCAGACGCTTTTCGAATCGAGAGATTGTAATCAAAAACAAACAGGTCACAGCTCAAGGTGCCGGCTGTGAACAGGAACAGGCGTAATTATGCAGCTTGAATACAGGAGAAGAGAAAAAGTAGTTGGTATGTTTATAATTACTGTTGTCGCGCTGCTTTTATCCACAGTTGTGATGATCGGAAGGGGACAAAACTGGTTTAAAAAGCATATCACGTATTACACAACTTTTGATGAAAGCTACAATCTACAGACAAATGCAGCCGTCAAACTTTTTAAGACCGATATAGGCAAGGTGAAAAAGATAAACCTTGTGGAAAACCGGGTAAGGGTTACTCTGGAAATACTGGAGGAGTACGCCCCGAGGATTCGAACGGATTCCATTGCTTCTGTTGAGAGCCCGACCTTCATCGGAGATGAATATGTTTCTATAAAACCGGGAAGTAAAAACAGGCAGGTGATAATCGAGGGTGGTGAGATTCAGTCTACAGAAAAAAAATCTTTTACTCAGGTTCTGGATGAATTTGAGATTGAAAAAACGTCAAGAATGATGATCAAAGCATTTCAGGACTTTTCAGAAATCATAAGTGAACTGCGTGATCCTGACGGACCTCTTTTTTTATCTTTGAATAATTTAAACCGTATAATAGGTGATGTGGAGGCAGGAAAAGGAACACTCGGGAGTATTGTAAAATCAAGAGAACTGATAGATGATGTGCTGGAAAGACTTGACAGGGTAGATGATATCCTGAGGAATATTGATAAGGCCGCCGGTAAAGCACCAGAAACCATGGATAATATAAATAAGGGTTTGGCGACAATTCAGCAGGCAGGAAATGGTGTTGTTGATCGGATTGATGATGTCGAGCGGATTTTAGGGGAAGTTGAAGAAATCGTCGGCAAATTAAAAACTGTTATCAGCAATATAGAGGAAGGAAGTCATGATTTTCCTGAGATTACGCATAATACAAAAATAGGGATACAGGAAATAAGGGATGGTGTAAAAAGAATTGATTCTGTGATTCAGGCGGCTGAAAAAAATATTCTGATTCGGTCAAACCTGCCGCCGGATCCTGTGGGAAAACGGACGGACGCAGAGCTGAGGCGTTAGCTATTGCCCATCCATTAATGGCTGGACACCATATATGTGGGAAAATGCTCGCATGAGCGTCAAAATGATGATAAGATGTTCGCACTGTTTGTGGTAGATCTTGTAGTGAAATTTTAGTCGAAGTAAGGGCTTAAATATATATGACATCGTTGATTCTTTCTGTAATAGCCTGCTTTTTTTTAGGGTCTTTTGGCTATGTTATCGTACAATTCTGGGCGCGGCCGATTTTTAAATATCGATCCATTCGAAAACGGGTGATCCGGAATCTTGTGGATTATCTAAACTCTTTTAACCAGGAAGATAAGGGTGAGAATTTTCACGGCATCATTAACCGGAGGGCAGAAGAAATGCGCCGCTATACCATGGAATTAACGGAATGCTTTAATAGTTCACTGCCCGCCTGGTACAAGATGCTGTTGCGCGGTCGCGGTGAATTTCCGGAAGAAATTGCAAACCATCTTATGGACCTTTACAATACCCGTAATAATAATCATGCAAGAAACAGAATGGAAAAAATTCGACAGGTCTTTAAGGTATAGGTATCTGTACCAACCATGATAACAAGAGGAGTTTGCCATGATCCAGGAAGACTGGAACCCGGGCCGTCTTCTGGAATTATCCGGAAGTTATTGGAGCGCCTGCACACTTCATGCTGCGGTAAAGCTTGATATTTTTTCAGCGGTTTCCGATACGCATCTGACAAGCGAGGAGATTGTCCGGAAAACAGGCGGAAGCAGAAGAAGCATGGAAACATTACTGAATGCACTGGTTGCCATGAAGCTTATGGATAAGTCGGACAACAGGTATTCAAATACAGAATTCGGGGAAAGATTTCTTTCGAAATTTTCAGCCGAATATATTGGCCATATTATCAGTCATCATCATCACCTGGTGGAATCATGGGCACGACTGGATGAGGCCGTTCTGACCGCTAAACCCGTGAGGTCGAAGGTCTCCCATGGTGACGACCAAAAGAGGGAGAGTTTTTTGATGGGAATGTTCAACCTTGCCATGGCGATTGCCCCGGTGCTGGTGAAACAGGTTGATCTTTCAGATCGAAGCTGCCTGCTGGATCTGGGGGGCGGTCCGGGCACTTATGCGATTCATTTCTGCCTTCATAATCCGGGACTGAAGGCCGTTGTATATGATCTTCCTGCCACCAGACCGTTTGCTGAGAAAACCATCAGGCAATTCGACCTCGCCGATCGAATTGAGTTCAAGGATGGTGATTTCCTGACCAAAGGAATTGATGGGGAATTTGATGTGGCCTGGCTGTCTCATATACTTCACGGAGAAGGGCCTGACGACTGTCTGAAAATTCTTAAAAAAACTGTTTCAGCATTAAAGCCCGGAGGGGTGATTCTGATCCATGAGTTTATTCTTGACAACTCTATGGAAGCTCCCCTTTTTCCGGCTCTCTTTTCTCTTAATATGCTGCTTGGCACCCCGAAAGGCCGCTCCTACTCGGAAGAACAGCTTTTTAAAATGCTTGAAGATACCGGTGCCCATGATGCAAAGCGCATCTCATTTAAAGGGCCGAATGATTCCGGTGTCATTTCAGGTGTTGTTTAACACTGCTTCAGTATTTCCATCGCCTTTTGGACGATGTTTTCCGCAGTAAATCCAAATTTTTCCATATTCATGCTTCCGGGTGCGGATGCACCGAATCGGTTGATGCCGATTACCACCCCCCGATCCCCGGTATATCTTTCCCATCCCATGGAATGACCCGCTTCAATGGCTATTCGAGCGGTAACATCAGGTGGCAGAATACGGTTTTGATAACTTTGGGATCGTTTTTCAAAGAGTTCCCAGCTTGGCATGCTGACAATTCTGGCAGAAATATTTTTTCCCTCAAGTATTTTGCTGGCTTCCAATGCGATGTGAACTTCCGATCCGGTTGCCATGAGAATGATATCCGGTTTGCCATGAAAGTCTTTAATGATGTAGGCACCATTTTTCAGCCTGTTCTCTTCATCCGATTTGTTGCGGCCAAGTACCGGAAGTTTCTGACGGCTGAGGATCAGGGCAACAGGCCCGTCCGATGTTTGTATTGCCTGGCGCCAGGCATCTGCCGTCTCTGTCGCATCCGCAGGACGAATAACCGTAAGGTTTGGTATGATACGCAGAGAAGCCAGATGCTCTATTGGCTGGTGAGTTGGCCCGTCCTCTCCCACGGCAATACTATCGTGTGTAAAAATGTAAATTAAAGGCAGCTTCATGAGACTGGCTATCCGGATGGATGGTCTGAGATAGTCGGCAAAGACCAGGAACGTTCCACCATAGGGGCGCAACCCATTGTGAAGAAACATGCCGCTCATTATGCCGCCCATTGCGTGCTCTCTGACTCCAAAACGTATATTGCGACCATCATAACTGCCTTTTTGAAATTCATGTGAAAATTCCAGATAGGTTTTATTTGAGGGGGCCAGATCCGCTGAGCCGCCGATCAATGTCGGGATTTTTTTGGCAAGGGCATTCAGAGTTTTACCCGATGCAGCACGCGTTGCAATCGGTCCGTCTTCCGGCTTAAAAGCGGGTATCTCCTGATCCCATTCGCCGGGAAGAAAACCGCTCATGGCATCGGCCCACTGATCCGCCAGGCCGGGATGGGTTTCACGGTAGGCGCGAAATTTTTCAAGCCATTCTTTCTCATTTGACGAACCTTTTTCAAGACATTTTCTGAAGTTTTTCAATGCATCTTCCGGAACACAAAAAGGCTCTTCATTCTCCCATTCAAGACATTCTTTTGTGAGGCGTATCTCGTTTTCACCGAGTGGAGCGCCATGGGCATCCGATGTATCCTGCTTGTTGGGGCT